>NZ_JBYSXL010000017.1:0-72951 GCF_058782155.1 Methylobacterium sp. FW306-05-D | reverse complement strand
GCTCAGCATCGTCCCTCCTGCATCAGAGAGACGAAAACGAAAGCCAAACCAATCCGTTCAGGCGACGACAGACCCTAATACCGTCCGATGCTCACTCACTTCACCAAAGCTACGACCCATGGCTGCTGGAGCACTAGGCGCCGCCGGAAAACTCGTTCAGGTCGTTGCCTCTCTTGCTGTGGTCGTGATCGCGGCCCCGCTGTTCAAGCGTACCCGGCTCGCCTCAGTCCTCGGCTACTTTGTCGAAGGCTTAAGCATCGGTCCCTTTAGCTTCGGCCTATTCACGGATGGGCCGCGATCCCCCACGTGGTCAAACGTCGGATCTTACGGCCGACCAGCCTATCTCCATTGTGATGACTGGGCTTGTATCCTTCAAAAACCTTCAGAACAGGAAACGAGCGGTCGGCTGAGGCGAACTCCGCGAACGTCTGGTTTCATGCCTCCGACCCAGTAAGCAGACGGGCAAAAATCCACCCAACTCGGTCGCAGAGCGGACCGGCGGACGTCGACCCGACCTGACCGTTCAGGGTCACTCGCGCGGGACCCGAAAGCAGTCGTCCGGCTAGCCGATGAGCGTGCGCGAAACGATGGTCGTGTCAGGAGCGAACCCATAGACTCGGATCGATCCGGTCGCGATCTCCAGGTCCTCAACCTCGCTGGGGCCAAGGCCTTCGAGCATCATCACCAGGGCCCGCAAAGCATTGCCGTGTCCGACCACCAGTGTCGGGTCGCGCATCGCGGCCGGTTGGATGCGCCCGAGGTAAAACGGGACGATCCGCGCGGCTGTATTTTTAAGGCTTTCACCATCCGGAGGGAGGCCATCATAGGACCGACGCCAAGCCTCGACTTGCTCCGCCCCGTAACGGCGGTAGGCGGTCTCCTTGTCGAGGCCGCTGAGGACGCCGTAGTCGCGCTCGTCCAGCGCCGCGTCCTGTTGGGGGATCAGATCGGCCTGACCCAGGGCATCGAGTGCCAACTGCGTGGTCGCTGCAGCCCGCATCAAGGTCGAGGTGAAAGCCGAGGCAAAGTGAAGGTTTGCCTCTCGCAGGCAGCGTCCGGCAGCTTTTGCCTCCTGTCGACCGCGGTCGGTCAGAGGGGAGTCCAGCAGGCCCGTGAAGAGGCCATCGGCGTTGGCTTGGCTCTGGCCGTGTCGGATCAGGACGAGGCAGCGCCGCGGCGAGCATTCCAGGGGACGATCCACGCGGACTCCTGACGATGAAAGGTTGGCCGGTTAAGCCTAGCCATTGGGATCGATCCCTATCGAGGCAATCCCGCGAGGCAAGGCTCAATGAACCCAACCTGCTGCGGGTCATGGAGTACATGAACGCGTGCCCTGCGGTAGCCAGTGTTGGAAGCAGCCGGCACGGCAACCTCCGCTTCGATGGATCGGCGACTCCGAGGCGGACTGAGAGAAATCCACCCTACTCAGACGTAGAGCGGACGGGTGGGTCCCGACCCAACATTCCCGTTGAATGCAAACGTCTCACGCCTGAAAGCGTACATTACTGCCGGATGAGGCCCGGTAGGGTCGTCAGTGAAGCCGCAAGCACATCGGAACGCGTAGGCTTTGACGAATGCCGCGATATACCTTGCGTCCAATGTCACACGGAGCCCCCCCCTGCATCGTCACTCTCATGCAGCGATCACGTGAGGAGAGTGCGATGAGCAAAGTTATTCCAGTTCTGGCGGGCCTTCTCGGCGCCGGGTTTGTCGGCAACGGCATTTTTATGCTCGCCGCACCGGAGGCTTGGTACTTCGCGGTGCCGGGCGTGACCTCGACAGGCCCGTTCAATCAGCACTTCCTGCGCGATATTGGTCTGATCTTCGTGCTGATCGGGTCGGGGTTTGCATATGGGGCAGTAAGACCCAGCTCGCGTATTCTGCTCTGGAGCATTGGTGCGATCTGGCTCACGGGGCATGCGTTGTTCCACTTCTGGGAGGTTGCGGTGGGCATTTGCGGGCCGGAAGTTCTGCCCCGTGACTTCCCTGCGGTGACACTTCCTGCGCTTATCGCAGTTGCCCTCAGCGCCTGGGCGTACCGCCATGCCGACCATTGATGATCCGACCCTTGTTTTCGAACAGGAGCGGGTACGGCTCGTCAGGCTTGCCTATCGCATGCTCGGTTCCCTCGGTGAGGCAGAGGACGTCGTACAGGACGCCTGGCTCCGTTGGCGTCAGGTCGACCATGCCGGTGTGACGTCCGCCGGTGCCTTCCTGTCGCGTACGGTCACGCGGCTCTGCCTCGACGTCATGAAGTCCGCACGAGCGCGCCGCGAGACCTACTTCGGAACCTGGTTGCCCGAGCCCGTTGCCATGGAACCGGAGGAGGCGTTCGGCGACGACCTGACCCTCACGTTGATGCTGGCCCTGGAACGGCTATCGCCGCTGGAGCGGGCGGCGTTCATTCTGCACGACGTCTTCGCTATGCCGCTTGCAGAAGTCGCGACGACACTCCGGCGTGAGCCGCCGGCGGTCCGTCAGCTCGCCGCGAGGGCCAGGAAACACGTGCAATCCGAAAGGCCGCGCTTTCCC
The DNA here is from genome assembly GCF_058782155.1 of Methylobacterium sp. FW306-05-D. Lineage (NCBI taxonomy): Bacteria > Pseudomonadati > Pseudomonadota > Alphaproteobacteria > Hyphomicrobiales > Methylobacteriaceae > Methylobacterium > Methylobacterium sp. FW306-05-D. The sequence continues at coordinate 70,419 of NZ_JBYSXL010000017.1, read as the reverse complement.
GTCGAGAAGGACGAGGGTGCGCGCATCGCGAAGGCCTTCTTCGAGGCATCGACGACCGGTGACGTCGCGGCGCTGCGCACCATGCTCGCCGATGCCGTCGTCGTTCACTCCGACGGAGGCGGGAAGGTGCATGCATTCCCCAGACCCATTGTCGGAATCGACAAGGTCACGCGCATGTTCGAGGGCGTCGCGCGGAAAGCATGGATCCAGCATGCCCGGAAGCTTCAGGATCTCTGGATCGATGGTCTGCCGGGGTACTTCAGCCTGGAGCCTGGCGGGACGTTCCAGACCGTCGCCCTGGATATTCAGGGCGGCCTGATCGTCGGCATCTATTTCACTCGCAACCCGGACAAGCTCCAGCGGATGGCGATGCGGTTCGGAGGGGCGGCGGGAGCGCCGACACCTCACTGAGCCTCACCGGCGGGCGATGGCGAGTTCCTTGCGGCAGACGGTCGAGAACTTGCAGAGGGGATCGAGGTCGCCGGCCTGGCGGATGTCCGCGAAGACGGCGAGATCCTTGTTCGGGGCGAAGTAGGTCTCGCCGATGCGCTGCATGACGCGCTCGGCCTCCTCCAACGTCTCCGGTTCCCCAAAGAGCCGGATCTTGTTGACGATGGCATAGAGGTTCACGAGCTTGGCCGGGTCGTCGAGGTCGTGCCGGAAGGCGTCGCCGAACAGGGTCGACGCCTCCCGGATGAACTCTCCGTACAGCGCTTCCCGGCGCGCGCGGTCCTGGACCAGGAGGATTGCACGCTCCTGGCTGTGTTGGGTCAGCCATGTGGTCGCGAAAGAGGCCATCGCGCCGATGGCGGACCCCGCTAGCGCGGAGAGCGCCGGGATGTACGCTGCGTCCATCTGGAAGAGGTCTTAGGCCACGCGCTTCGGCTGCGCCGCCAGCCAGTCGCCGTAGCGCCGCTCCGAGAGCCACGCGGGTCCCGCGGGCGTAAGCCAACGGTCTTCTAGGACGACGCCGAAATATGGTGCCGTGTCGTCCGCGATGACGCTGCGCGTCTCACCGATACCTTCGAAGTGTCTCCTCACCAGGTCGACCATCGGCAACCGCTCGGGGCCCGCAATCTCGATCATGCCGTTCCGGGGGGACGCCAGCGCGGCCTCGGCGACCTTGGCGGCCACGTCGGCCGACGCGATTGGCTGGATCGATGCGGAGGTCACACGCGCGATGCCATCGACCAGTGCGGCTCCCGCAATCGCGGCGACGAACTCGTGAAACTGCGTGGCACGGACCAGGGTCCAGGGCACGCCGGCCGAGGCGATCAACTCCTCCTGGGCGAGCTTGGCCCGGAAGTACCCGCTGTCGAGCAGCAACTCGGTCCCGACCACCGAAAGTGCGACGTGATGGGAAACGCCGGCATGCTTTTCGGCGGCGGCAAGGTTCCGTCCGGCGCGGACGAAGAAGTCCATCGCCGCATCGTCTGCAAAGGAGGGTGAATTGGCGACGTCGACCACGACGTCTGCGCCCTTCAACACGTCTGCGAGACCCTCGCCCGTGACGGCATTCACCCCCGACTTGGGCGAGGCCGCAAGCACCTCGTGGCCGGCGGCCTTCAGATTGGAAACGACCTGCGAGCCGATGAGCCCCGTGCCGCCGATGACGACGATCTTCATGTGACGCTCCGTCCTGTGTCCGGTCCCGGTCGGGACGTTCGCAGTCAGGACGAGGGCAGCCACACCCGGTGTGACATCGGATCTATCGAAATCGATCCAATCGCAGACGAATGTTGCAGGGGCCGTGAATATGCACTCGACCATGTCACGTCCGCACCTGCCTTCTCGTCGTGCAGAGAGCATCACGGGGAATACAGATCATGACGCTGCACACCGACAGGGTGACGCGGGACCGATTCTACCTGCATCATGGACGAGGGACTGTCGGTTGAGACATCCTCGTCCGCTCAGATGGCAGTTCCTCACCCTCTTCGTCGGCCTACTGGTCCCAACCTTGTTCTTCGTCGGTGTCTTGCTCTGGCGCTTCGCCGCTTCGGAACGCACGCGCGTCGAACAGGACGTCCAGGCCAGGGCCCACGGTCTGTCGGTGGCGTTCGACCGCGAGATCCACGGTGTCCTGACGACACTTCAGGCGCTCGCGACCTCGCCGAGCCTCGTGACCCGTGACCTCCCGGCTTTCTACGCTCAGATGCAGGAGATCAGTCGCCTGCAGGGGATCAACATCAACCTTCGGCACATCGACGGGACGCCGGCATTGACGACCCGGGCGCCGCTCGGGACCGCCGCGCCTGCGCCCCCGGTCCTCGTGGAAATCGACAGGGAAGTCCTGCGTACCGGCATCGCGGTGGTCAGCAACGTCTTCCTGACTTCCGTGAGTCAAAAGCCGGTATTCCAGATCGTCGGCGCCCCTGTCCGCATCGGCGGAACGCCGACCTACATCCTCGCCGCGAGTCTGGATCTCGGTCATCTCGTCGAGACGACGCAACGCGAGGATCTGCCGTCCGGTTGGATCGGGTCGCTGGTGGATCGAAACGGTATCGTCGCCGTCCGGACCGAGCGACAGGAGGACTTCGTCGGCAAGCTGACCTCGACGGATTTTCGCTCCCGCACGGTCGACAATGCCGGACGATATTACGGCCGCAACAGGGTCGGCCAAGATGTCCTGGTCGGCTATGGCCGGTCCAAGCTGACCGGTTGGACCGCGGCGGTCGTGGTGGGCAGGGAACTCGCCGAGGCCCCGCTGCAGCGTTCGATCACCATCCTCGTCGGGTTGGGTCTCGTGCTTGGACTGCTCATCGTGGGCATCGCGCTGGGTATCGGCCGACGGGTGGAACGTGCGATGCGTCGCCTCGGGGACGCCGCCGTGTCGATCGGCCAAGGGGACCCGGTCGACGCCATAGCGACCCCGATCCTGGAGGTGAACCGGGTCGGGGCGGCGCTCGCGACGGCGGCGCTACAGTTGCAGGCGCGGACACGCGAACGCGAGGCTGCGGACCTCGCCTTGAGGGATCTCAACACGGCACTGGAAGACCGGGTCGCCGCGCGCACGCACGACCTCGACACCGCGAACCGCTCGCTCATCGAGGAGATGCAGAGCCGCGAGACAGCCGAAAGCCACCTGCGTCAATTGCAGAAGATGGAGGCCGTCGGCCAGCTGACGGGCGGCATCGCGCATGACTTCAACAACATGCTGGCCATCGTGATCGGCAGTCTCAACCTGATCCGGAAACGCCTGGCGCGGGGCGAGACCGACATCGAGCGCTTCATCGATGTCGCGACGGACGGCGCGAACCGTGCAGCCTCGCTCACCCAACGCCTGCTTGCCTTCTCCCGCCAGCAGCCGCTCGCTCCGGAGCCCATCGACGCCAACAAGCTCGTATCCGGAATGTCCGAGATCCTGCGCCGCACGCTCGGCGGGGGTATCAGATTGGAGACCGTGCTCGCAGGCGGATTGTGGCGCACCCATGCCGATGTGAGCCAACTGGAGAATGCCATCCTGAACCTCGCAGTGAACGCGCGAGACGCCATGCAGGAGGCGGATGACGGAAACGGCCGCCTCACCATCGAAACGGCTAACGCCCACCTCGACGAAGCCTATGCCAGGACCGTCGAGATCTCGCCCGGTCAGTACGTCTTGGTCGCCGTGACCGACTCCGGAACCGGAATGTCACCGGAGGTTCTCACCAAGGTTTTCGACCCGTTCTTCACCACCAAGCCGGTGGGAAAAGGAACGGGATTGGGCTTGTCACAGGTCTACGGCTTCGTCCGGCAGTCGAACGGGCATGCACGGATCTACTCGGAGCCCGGACAAGGCACGAGCGTGAAGCTCTACCTCCCGCGCTTCTATGGCGAGGGCGAAGCTGCCGTAGCCCCGCGGGACGCTCAGACCGTGGCGGCACCGGCCATGGGTGACCGACGCGAGATCGTGCTCGTGGTCGAGGACGAGGAGGCCCTGCGCCTCCTCAGCGTCGAGGCCTTGCGCGAACTTGGCTATAGCGTGCGCCACGCCGAGAGCGGCGCGGCGGCCTTGCGCGTACTGGACGCCCAACCCGATGTCGCGCTGATGTTTACCGATATCGTCATGCCCGAGATGAACGGGCGTCGGCTCGCCGAGGAAGCGATCCGGCGGCGGCCGGGGCTCAAGGTGCTCTACACGACCGGGTTCACGCGCAACGCCGTGGTGCATAACGGCGTGCTCGATCCCGGGACGCATTTCCTGCCCAAGCCCTTCACCCTCCAGCAATTGGCGAGCAAGGTCCGAAACGTCCTCGACCACACCCCTGAGAAGATCGAAGCGTGAGCGACAGTCCGCCTGGGTCGGCCCACAATATCACCGTGCGGCGCCGGTATAGGCCGGGTGGCGCAGCGCGGGATTGGCGGGGCGCCTCCGCCCTGCCGGGTGCGGGAGTTTCGTTCAGCGTGCATTCCCGAAAACCGTTGCCCCCCGAGGCAAGCCCGGGGATGGCGACGCACTCACCGGCAACGGCCGAGTGGCCGTATCCCGCGTACGACTGGTTTGGCTTCGTCTCGGTGCGCAGTCAGAAATCCCAGAACACCGGAACCCAGCGGAAGGCGTCACCATCGACCGCGACCCGGCCAACGGACGGGAAGGGCAAGTGCGTCGCCACCAACTGCTCCCCGGTCCCGGCCAGTTCCCGAAGAAGATGGATCCGGACGCGTGCAGCCTCCTCGGGGTCGTGCTCGAAACCGTTGTGCCAATCCGGCTGATCGAAGCCTACGGGAAATATGGCATCACCGGCGAACGTCAGTCGGTCGCCGCCGGATGCCAAGCGGACCACGCTATGCCCAGGGGTGTGGCCACCGGTGCGATGGATGACCACCCCCGGCGCGACCTCATACGTATCCTCGAACGTCACCAACTGGCTGCGATACGCCTTCGAGAACCGAGTGGCCGCGGACCGAAGCGCGTCCGGAAAACCTGTTGGCATGGAGGTGAGGGTGAAATCGGGTGCCTCCCAGAACGCGACCTCGGCGGCAGCGACGTGGATCCGCAGGTCCGGTCGCAACCGTTCCTTCACCCCGTCGATAAGAAGCCCACCGATGTGGTCCATGTGCATGTGGGTTAGCACCACGTCGGTCACGGACCCCAGGTCGATGCCGGCCGCTTCCAGTCGTTTGACTAACTGACCGGCTCGCGGCAGGTCCAGGTTTGGGTCCAGCCCAAGCCCGGCATCGATGAGGATGGTCTGCCCACCACTCTGCACCACGACCGCATTCAGCGGCCAGTCGAAGGCGTCAGGCGCCAGGAACATGTCCCTCAGCCATGCCGCCCGAAGGGCTGGATCCGCATTGTGGGCGAGCATCGCTGTAGGGAGCGGTAATACCCCGTCGCTGATGACCAGCACATCTATCTCGCCGATGCGGACGGCGTAACGCGACGGGACTAGATCTTGGCTTCCTGAAGGGGGTTGTTGAACGTCTATCGAAGCAGGTTGTCCAGCGTTGCCGGCAATCGATGAAGTCATGTCTATCCCTCTGTGGGACGCGCGTGCATCCACAGCATCGAAATTTTCAAACGCGCGTCATGGCAGAGGGACGATATTGATCCGGCAGATGTGACATCGGCGGTGAAGGAATTGAACGGATCGCCAGCGGACGGCCGTATCTGTCGAAATATTTTCACCCAGGCGGAAGGCTGCCGGTGCGTGTCCAAGGTCGGCCGCGATGCGGAGCCATCCCTCGGCTCCCCATTCCCAGTCAGCTTCCTCGGCCACGCATGACGCCATCAGGAACGCAAGTTCGGCACCTACACGCGATTCCAGGAACTTGCCTCAATCGATCCGATCCACATCCGGAGTGAGCTATCCTCCAGCTGAGATTTGGCAGCGTCAGGCAGCGACCGCGCCTCGGCAGGCAAATGTTTTTGATTCGAAGGTATCGGGTGATGAATCACACAACCTGTTACCTGTTTCACAAATCTAACGCGTGACCCAAGCATAAGCGAACCGATATGGCCCTATCGACCGGATGTCCCTCAAGCTTGCCTGCCAGCGGACGCATCGATTGCGTGATCTGCCATGGTGGCCGACCCGTGGAGTTCGACAAGACCCGCCGGATCAGCCCGGATGGCGATTGGCGTATCACGGCCAACCCCCTCGCCTGGGGAAACCCGAATGCGGAGGTCGTCGTCCTAGGCTTCTCTAAAGGTCCGACTCAGGCGGGCGACCTCGCCGCTACATCACACAACCAGATCGCCTATCGAAAAGGCCGGGCCGCGGTCGGCAAGATCCTTGCGCATGTCGGCCTTATCGAGGGAGGCGATAATGAGCGCCTGCGCTCCATCGTGGATCGCTCGATTGCCGATCCGGCAGGTCGCTTCCATTTCGGCTCCCTCATACGCTGCACGGTCGAACGGCGGGATGGGAACGTCTGGAAGGGAACCGGTGGCGGCATGCTCGACGGCTTCGTCGCCTCCCGCTTCGGTCAGGAGGTGGCCACCAACTGCGCTCGCCGCTTCCTGGCGGACCTCCCGTCGGCAACCCGCCTTATCTTGATGTTCGGCCTTGGCACGAAAGGGAACTACGTCAGGCACGCCCGCTCTCTCGTGCAGCAAGCTCGTCCGGGGCGCTGGCGGACCGTCAATGAGGTCGCGTATGCCGACGAGACGGTCACCTTCGTGCACGTCGAGCACTTCGCGTCTCAGGGCAACCTCCTGCCTCGGTGGCTTGGCGAGGGGGGCCATCCCCGTGGGCAACTTGGCATCCTGGCTCGCGAGGCGGTGGCCGGAGCGTTCGATATGAATGTTGTGGGCGATCTCGTGGCGTAAGGGACATTGACCGGCGATGATCGAAGGCACCATCACCACCGACGTCGAGCAGAAGCTCGCGGACTTGGTCGATGACCTGGATTTTCAGGCAATCGACCGGCGGATGGGACGCTTCAACCTGTTCGAGGCCATGGGTGCCGTCCGAGGTGAGCTTCGCCATTCAAACTTCCTGGCCTTCCTCCTCTCGCCCTCGCGAAACCACGGCCTTACGAGCGAGCCGCTCCTCCGCTTCCTTCGACTTGCACTTGCGGGCCTGCCGCCGGCGTCCCGCCCGATCCGGTCGCTGGAACTGCTGGTCGGCGACCTCGACGGCGCCGTCATCCACCGGGAGTGGAACAACATCGACCTCCTGATCGAAATCAAGCACCTCAGGTTGGTCGTGCTGATCGAGAACAAGGTCGGTGCGAAGGCCGGAGAGGGCCAACTCGCCCGGTACCGCGAGATCGTGGAGAGCCGCTACCCCTCGGAGCGACACCTGTTCGTGTTCCTCACGCCCGACGGCCATGCGCCCGATCAGGACGCGTACGTCGCCATGAACTACGCGGACCTGGCGAGAATGATCGAGGCTCTGGCTCAAGAGAGAAATGGCGACACCGAAACCGGCCTGATCTTACGCCACTACGTCGAGATGCTCAGGAGGCATATCGTGCCCGACCAGGAACTGCAGGATCTCGCGCGGCTTCTGTACGAACGTCACAAGGAGGCGTTCGACTACATCCTAAAATGCCGGCCCGAGGGTGGCGGCCTCTTTCAGGTCGCCAAGTCTCTGGTCGTGGGCGATCCGAGCTTCGCGATGGACCGGATCGGCTCGACTCTGGCCGCCTTCGTGCCGGCCGAATGGGCCTCGGTTCCCGACCTCAACGCCTGCGATACGACGCTCTGGACGAGAACCGGGCGTAGCGTCGTGTTCGAGATCAAGACCTACACCAGCGAGGCGTATGCCTACAGGGTCAGCGTCGCCTTGGTCGTTGGTCCGGCACCGAACGGTATCAGGGAGCGGCTATACCAGGGGGCACGGGACCGCCCCGACCTGTTTAAAGGCTTGGTGAAACCGATGGGCGCGAAGTTCGCCACCATCTACGGTAGGGACCTGCTCTCGCACGCGGCGGGCAAGCTCATGGACGAAGAGCAGCGTGCTGCCGTGATCCAGGAAACTTGGAAGGCCTTCCAGGACGAGGACCTGCCGGCGCTGACGAAGGCGGTTCTGGATATGGTCGCCGCCACATCGGGCGAGAATGGCTGAAGGCCCCCTCACTCCCGGCGGCCGTTGAACGGTCGCCAAGTGCGAGGAGGCCGAGGTCGGGGAGCCTATGAGCGGCGTCCTAGTGCATGGGCGGGGAACGGCGCTTGGGCGCACGAGGCAGCGACGGCTTGTGCTTGCCGTTGAGACGCCGGGGCTCGTAGCGGTCGGCGCGCCGTGGCCGGTCGTCGGACATAAGGTCCTCAACATCCACGTGCTTCGCCACGGGGAGACGCCCGATGGTAACCGCACGCTTCTGGCCGGTCAGGTTCCACTGCCGATAATACGAGCGTACGGTCTGGGGGTCCCTGCCAGTGAGATCGGCGGTCACGAACACGTCGTAGCCGTCGATGCCGAGCCAAGTGATGGCCGTATGGCAGAGGACATGCGGATCGGCGTGGTGATCAAGCCCGGCATCCGTCATCACGTCCCACCAGAAGTGATAGGGGAAGGAGCGGTAGGGCTTGCCCTGACTCTCCCCGCGCGGCTGGTGCAGCACGTGCTTGATACCGCGGGCGAGATCCTGCTTCCGCCATCCCTTTGCATGGACCAGGAACTGCATTCGCATGGCGGATGTCAGCCTGGGCTTGCCCTTGTTCACGTCCTCCGCGTAACCGGCTCGATGGATCAGCCCGCGCTCGATGTCGATGCAGCCGCGAGCGGGATGGAGCCTCCAAGATAAGCCATAGGAGGCATCGATGCGGGTGCCGCTGTACACCCCGATGATGATGAGGCGCCTCACGCACTCGCGCTGAGCGATGGTTACGGCGTCATGCCGAAAGCGCCGGGTCGTCGTCAGACCGGTTTCCGGATCAACGACTGTGACGGTCTTCCACGTTCCGGTTTGCGGGTCGATCACGTAGCCGCGGCATGCCATGAGCATCCGCGCCACCGTTTCGCGTGTGAAGAAGCCGTGCCTTGCGGTGGGCGCCGGGGGCAGCTTCGGGTCCGGTGACCAAGGCAGGCGAGCGTTCTCGCTGTAGAGTCGGATCGCCATCCTGAGGTGCACCAAGTCCTTGTGCGCCGTGGCCCGCGAAATCATCCTTTCCTCGCCGACGTCTACGAAACGCTGGTCCCTGATCGTCCCGGCGAAGTCCAGGTAGCGGCCTGCGTTCTTACGGGTGAAGTGGGCCAGAAGGTGCCCGGGGAAATACTGCTCGATCCGGGACAGGCTGCGCTCGTAGTTCTGAAAGGTCTGCCAATCGCGGAGCGAGGCACCGGCGTCCGGCTTCCACTCGCCCCGGGCATACTCGATGGCTGCCTGGATCGGGACCTCGTGGGGCGCGATCATCCCTCGCCGCCCTGCCTCTTCGCACATGATGGCCAATCGTGCGGCGTCCTGGGCTTCCTGCTTGGGCCGGTCACCTGACAGGTAGAGCGTGTGCCAACGCCCGCGGTATTGGTACCGCCAGGTACCCGGCGCGTCTGGATCGGAGCTGCGGCTGGGCCGAACCTCGATTCGGATCGAGCTCGGATCGACGGCGTGTCTGGGCTTACCAGCCAGAAGGGCCATCTGAAGCGCAGCCTGCTGCACGGCCTGGATGTCGGCCGTAGCCGTCGCGGGAGGGGCGAAGTTGTGGATCACCGCCGAAGCCGACTTAGAAAAATGGCTCAGAGGGCTCGGGGTGATTTGTGTGCCGGTCGACATAGTTGTACCTTACGCAACTGGTCGGTCCCGCATTTCTGCGGCACCGGTTGAAGGAGACGAAAGGGACCCGCTGCTCCGCAAAAAGTGAGGGTCCCTAACGCCGGCTCATTCACGGCCCTCGGGCCGCTAAACCCTGGTCGCCTCATGAGGCTGCCGGGGTTTTTTGTGCCTCACTCCCTGCAGGTGCCTCTCTGGAGGCTCCAGAGCATCGCATCCTGCAGGGCTTCGAGATCGGCCGGCGAGGCACGATCCAAGACAGCCTGGCGGCGGCCGACGCCCGCAGGCGCCAAGTCTCCGCAAGTACCCATCTTTCGAAGGGCTGCCCGGTTCGTGAGGATCTTGCCGGCAACCACGACGACCTGAAGCTGGCCGTCCCGGACCGCGGTCCGAAGAGAAGACACCGTCAAAGGACCGTTAGGCCACATCAACGCCGCCGCCTCGGGCAAAGTCAGTAATTCGTCGTCGTCCCACTCGACTTGGCTTGGTCTTGCCGCCACTCGTGGAGGAATTCGAAGTCCCGTCATCGCTTGACCCTTTTCTGATTGATAAGTCTGAGAACCGCAATGCCGGTTGAGGCTGTCGAAGCCCCGATAATGCTGACTTATGGGCGCGTTACTCCTTGAGCGACGCTGTAAATAGTTAAAATGCCAAGGCTCTAAGCTTACGCAGCCTATATGTTTTTGCGGGGACAAATGATTCTCCGTCACCTTGTCCCCGTTTGGCCACATGGGTTCGCGGACCGGATCCGTTGGCAGCTGGAATCAATGAGTTGGTCCGGGGGCGTTCATTCCTCGGGGACAAAAAGTCGATTCTCCGGCTTTGTGACCCAGCGCTTGGCTTTGGGCGGCTTCAGGCCGTTCTCGGGTGCCCCAGGCGGTAATCTTTGAGCGTTCGGCACGCTTGTCGGCGGTCCGCCAACCTTCCTGTGGACAACCCTGCCGACCCCAGCGGGCGAAGCTTGTCGCTCTTCCGCCGGGGTTCAACGGCGCATCCATCAGGTTGGCGAGGTGCAGACGGGAAGCGCCTGGCCGGGGAACGAGACGACGTTGCCGGCGGCCTTTCGGTGCTTGCGCTCCAACGCAGCCTCCTCTGCGACCTGCATGCCTAGGTCGACCTCAACCAGGACGGCGCCGATCAGGTCGTCAAAGGTCTGCGGGTCGTGATTGAGGGCGCGCCTTGCCCTCAACAGGCCGAGCATGACCTGGGCGATCCGCTCGTCGGGGTCCTCAAGCATTGGGACCTCCCTTGCCGGACACGCGAGCCGGCTTGGCGCCCCCGACCGGTGAGCCGGCGATGATCGCGCGGACCTCATCCCCGCCCATCACCCGGCGTTCGACCAAGCGTCGGGCGATCCGGTCGATCACCGGGGCGTTTTGGCTGACAAGTTCGCGACTGATTTCGTAAAGTCGGGAGAGGTCGTCTTCTACCAAGCGCCTGAATGCGGGATCGACCCTGAGTAGCGCCAGCGCGTCTTCCTGGTCGCCTCGGTAGAGCAAGGATTGCCCGAGGCCCCAAGATGCGTGCTTCCCAGCCACCAAAGCCGTGGCGTGAGCCAAGTCCGACACCGAACCGCCGGCTGAGCCCGCAGTGACGGCATCCCAGTGCTGATCGGCGGCGCGACCGGCCAGGACGCTGACGATGAGTGCATCGAGGTCGTCCGCCGACATCGCGGACGTTTCGTGGTTGAGTCGGCTCAGGGTTCGTCCGGCGAAGTTGCCCTGGGCGACGAGTGAGACCGTGCGAACCTCTCCAGCATTTTGAGCCTGCAAGATCGTAGCGTGACTGGCTTCGTGCCTTGCCACCGCGAGTTGTTGCGCCGGCGTGCGGGTTTCCGGTGGTACGATCCGACCGATAAGGTCCGCTACGTTCATGGGGCGCTTGCCCGCCATGGCGACCATGCGGGCGCCACGAGCCCACCCGGCGATGTCGGCTCCGGTTGCGCCGATGCCGATGGCGGCAATAGGCGCGAGATCATCTTGGGCAAGGTCGCTTCCGAGATGTTGGCGCAGAATGCCCTCGATTGCTTGCTCGTCCGGTAGGTCGATCCTCACGATACGGTCGAGGCGGCCGGGCCTTGTAAGGGCTGGGTCCAATCTCTCCGGAAAGTTGGTCGCCCCGATGATAACAAGCTTCGATGCTGGGCTCGACACCGCACCATCGAGCGTCATTAAAACATGATTCACGACAGTCACCCAATAGTCACGATGGCGACTATCGCAAGAGTCCCTATTGGGCAGACCGTCTAACTCATCAATAAGTAATACACCTCCATTTTGAGATGCTTCAAGAAAAACTTCGTCGATCTTCTTGCAGATATCATTGAGATATCCATTGGTCTGAGCAAACCAAGCCGACACGCTTGTTGCCGTAATGTTGGCGCCCAACGACTTTGCGATACTGCGAGCTAGAGAAGTCTTGCCAGTTCCGGGCGGCCCGGCCAGGATGAAACGTGTTCCCGTCGCCGGCCAAGGTGCCCCGAGCCGATGGGCCTTGATGGCGTCAACCAGCGCCATTGCGTGATCCCTGGCGGGTCCGTAACCCCAGGTATCCTCGACCAACGGAACCTCGGCTAGATCCGAGCAGCCTGTCCGCTTCGATGCGGAAGCCGCCTTGAGTCGGCGGACGCAGTCCCGGGGCGTGCTTCCCTTCCGAATGCAGCTTGTGATCTCGTCGAAGCCAAGGCCTTGGACGATGTCGGCGGGTAAGCGGCCGGCGCGCTGCCCGGTGACGAGCCGGATGGTTGCCCGGAGGGCCTTTGGGGGCGGCGACTTCAGTTCGATACGGAGGTCGGCGGCCGTCATGAGGGCGGCGGGTAGGTAACGGTCGGGTGCTGTCGTTACGCCGAGAACGCTTCGACCGGCGCCGAGTGCACCCGCTACGCTGTCATTTCCGACGCTTGGCTTTTCCGAGGTCTTGCTTCCTCCGGCCGCCCCTCTCTTAACAACCTCGGTCCAGGCCCGGAACGACGTGAGGGCATGGGCGATAGGTCCGATCCAGTCAGGTCCGGGGACTGCCACCACGAGCGCGAGGCTCGGCGGCGCTTGGATGCGGGCGAGGACCTTTGGCGGCAGCATCGTATGCAACATGCTGATCGCGAGCACCGTGCTGACGCTCGCCGTAGCCAGCACCTCCTCAGGCGTGGACGGCTTGGTCTCGTCGGTGGGCTCATCGTCCTGCGGATAGCCGTCGTCGTAGGCGTCCTCGAAGTTTCGGTTGGCCTTCCGGGGAAGGCTCTTGAGGATGCTGGCGGGGATCTTGGTCTTCTTGGTCATGGCGGCCTCGTAGGGCCGCCGCGCGCATGCGCCGGTCAGGCCCTGGAATGGGTGTCGGGAAGGGGTGGGGGACGGAGGCTCGGCAAGCGTTTCGGCTGGCCGGCGAAGCGCGGTATCTTGAAGACGGTCATGGTGATGTCCTGGTGGGAGGGGGTCAGCCTTCGGGGAGGTCGTCGCCCTCGGTAGGGCGACGCTGGCCCCAGGGCGTGCCGCTAAAGTCGGTCGGCCAGGAACCGGTCCGCTCGGCGACGCGGCGGCTGCGGGCTTCGGCCTCGGCGTGGGCGGCGCGCGCCACGGCCAGGATGGCGTCGCGCAGGGCGGCCCGGAAGACGGGTTCGTGGAAGCCCCTCATGATGAAGAGCCGACGAAAAAGTTCGCCCACGAGGTCGTCGTTGGTCCGGGTGTCGTCGTCGATGGGATGCGTTGTCATGGCGGCCTCGAACGCGGGCCGCCGGGCGCTGGGTGCGCGCCGCCTAGGCCCGGGCGATGGGGGGGATGGGAAACTCGGTCCTGCCGCTGGGCAGGGGGTTCCGTATGAGGCGGGCCAGGGTCACGGTCGTGGTCTCTTGTCGGCGGGAACGGGAAGCAACCGCCATCGGTGTTTACTTTGAATCCCAAAGCCTGGGCGTCAAGGCCATTGATTCGAATGAGTGATGCATCTCGGTAGTTTGAGCTGATGCAGGCTGTGGAGTGCTGGGGAAGATATCCCGAAGTCCAGGGTAATTTTCGACGTACGCGCCCGAGGTCTCCAACCCCTGCGCCCTATCGCGGTTAACGGTCCCCCGTCGATGGCGTGCATGCATCGTTGATTTGGGGCGCCGGCCATTCCGTCGGGTCATGGGACCTGGCGACATGCCCCGGATATCCTGGATCGGCGCCTCGAACTAGGCGGGCGTCCCGCCCTGGTGATGGAAGCTGCCGCTTAGTACCCGCTCCGAACGTCTGAGTTGGGTGGGTAGCGGTCTGGCTGCTTTCGGTGGCTGATGTCTTTAAGCAGACATAGGTCCTATCGACAGAGGCCTACCCTTCCGCTCAGCCGCTCTCATCGTCAAAGCCGAGAATAATACGACGCTGCAGGAACTAGCGACCGATACAGGGGCGCTACTACACATGGCGCGAACCCGACGATTAATATCACCAACATAATGGTCGTCCTGCACTACGGCAGTGCTGATACGCCCGCTTTTGATAGCCGACCCAATAATCCGGTTCGGCGCACCAAAGTTACGCTCTAAATCAACCTAGAGTTATGACAGGGCCGCACGGCAATTTCCTGCGGCCCTGTCTTTTCCAGCTTACGAAATCGGGTCGGGCGGCCTTTGACCGGCGGCGGTTCATGCTCACGAGGCTCAGGCGCCGGGAGCATCCTCGACGGCATACCTGAGCCAGACGGTGCCACCTTCCAAAGTCTCGGTGTGGCGATGCCGAAGCGCCTTGCCAGCCGCCGGCCGCTCGTCAGGCTCGCCGTGGTACTCGAAGATGGTTGGTACACCCGCAAGACCATCAAGGGCGGGCGAGACAAGCAGGCTGACCTCGTCGATCAATCCGGCTTTCAGGAAAGCGCCGTTGATGATGCCGCCGCCCTCCAGCAGCAGGGTCCTCACGCCGAAGGTCTCGCCCAGGGTCGCCATCGCACCGACAAGGTCCCGGCCGTCCGGACCGGCGAAGATGTAGGAGACCCCGTCCTCACGGAGCTCAGCCAGATAGTCGTCCGTGACGCCCTCGCCGAGGACCGCCACAATATGGTCCCCGCCTGCGTCGTCCCGGCCATAATGGACCTTGCCGTGCGGGTCGATTGCGACGGCCAGGTCGCGGCCGTTTCGCTTGCCGACATGAGTCTGGCGGAGGTCATCAGGAACGGTATCGGGTTTGCGCGGATGCCCCTTGGCGATCTCGGCCATGGTCGTGCGACCCACGATCCAGCCCTCGGCATCCAGGCGCGCCGCGGTCTCGTCGTAGTACCGGTGAACCAGGTCCTGCTCGATGCCCGCGGCGGGAGGGGTCCAGCGGCTCGGGTGGAGCCGGCCGTCGATGGAGCTTCCCATGTGGCAGATGATCTTCGGACGCATCTCGCGAACTCACTCTTCCTCGGGTTACGGTCAGGTCACTCGCCGCGGTACTCGGCGTCCGTGACGTGCTCCATCCAATCGACGACCTTGCCGTCGAGCGCCTCCGACAACGCGATGTGGCTCATGCCTGCGGTAGGCGAGGCCCCATGCCAGTGGCGCACGCCGGGCGGGATGCGGACCACGTCGCCAGGCCGGATCTCCAGCACCGGACCGCCCTCGTTCTGGACTCGACCGACCCCGGCGGTAACGATCAGGGTCTGACCGAGGGGATGGGTATGCCAAGCCGTCCGAGAGCCGGGCTCGAAGGTAACGAGGCCGCCCGACAACCGTGAAGGCGGCCTTTCCTGGATCATCGGGTCGACGCGTACGGTCCCCGTGAAGTTCTCCGGCGCGCCCCTTACGGAGGGCACGGTACCGCTGCGCTCGACGGTCACCGCCTCCTGCGAGGGACTGGCGGAGCAATGCCAGTTCATTCCGGTGGCGAGGGTCGCTGCAAGGACGAGCGAGGCGGCCCCGACGGGTATGTGCATGGCGGTGTCCTTGGCGCTACCTTCAGGCCGCGTCGGGCATGCGGTCGAGGAGCTTGTCCAGCGTGATGGGATAGTCGCGCACGCGGACCCCGGTCGCGTTGTAGATCGCGTTCGCGACGGCAGGTGCGACGCCGACCAGCCCAAGCTCCCCGACTCCCTTCGCCTTGATCGGCGACATCGTCGGATCGACCTCATCGACGAAGATCGCGTCGAGGTGCGGGATGTCGGCATGGACCGGTACCTCGTAACCCGCGAGGTCGTGGTTGACGAAGAAGCCGCGCTTGGTGTCGACCGCCATCTCCTCCATCAGGGCGGCGCCCACGCCCATGACCATGCCGCCGATGACCTGGCTGCGGGCCGTCTTCGGATTGAGGATGCGGCCCGCGGCACAGACCGCCAGCATCCGTCGGACGCGGATCTCGCCGGTGTCCGCATCCACGCCGACCTCGGCGAAGTGCGCCCCGAAGGTCTGCTGGGCGAACCTCTTCGACAGGTCGCCGAACTCCATGGTGTCCTCGACGACGATGTCGCCGGCCTTCGCCGCATCGCCGAGCGGTACGGCGCGATTACCAAGGCGCACCTCGCCGTCGGCGAAGATCGCGTCGGCTGAATTGAACCCCAGTCTCTGGGCCACGGCCTCGCGCAGCTTCACGCATGCGGCGTAGACGCCTGCGGTGACGGACGGCGCGCCCTGTTGGCCGCCCGAACCCGGCGACTCGGGAAAATCGGAATCCCCGAGTCGCGCGACGACCCGGTCGATCCCGACGCCCATCATCTCGGCAGCCGTCTGGGCGACGATGGTGTAGCTGCCGGTGCCGATGTCGGTCATGTCGGTCTCGACCGTGACCACGCCCCGAGCATCGAGCCGCACGCGGGCACCGGACTTGGCAATCTTCGCAGCGCGGATCGCGCCCGCCATACCCATCCCGACCAACCAGCGCCCGTCACGGACGCTGGCCGGCGCCGCCTTACGTCGATCCCACCCGAACCGCTCGGCACCGGTGCGGAGGCACTCCACGAACGGGCGGGTTGAGAACGGCATCTCGGGATGCTCGGGGTCGACCTGGGTGTCGTTCAGGACCCGGAATGCAACCGGGTCCATGCCGAGCTTTTCCGCCATCTCGTCCATAGCGATCTCAAGCGCCATCAATCCCGGGGCCTCGCCCGGGGCTCGCATCGCATTGCCCTCGGCGAGGTCGAGCACCGCCAGCCTCTGGCGGGTCATGCGATTGGCGCCGGCGTAGAACGACCGCGTCGCGGCGGTCGACGGCTCGGTCCGGCCCCCGGCAAGGTTGCCGTTGAGGTTATCGTGACCGATGGCGGTGATATGGCCGTCCGTCGTCGCCCCGATCCAGATGCGCTGGACCGTCGCCGGGCGGTGAATGGTGGTGTTGAACATCATCGGGCGCTGCAGGGCCAGCTTGACCGGTCGACGCGCCACGCGCGCGGCCACCGCGGCAAGGGCGAGGTCGGTCTGCACGGTCCCCTTACCGCCGAACCCGCCGCCGATGTACGGCGACACCAGACGGATCTTGTCCTTGGTGATGCCAAGGGTCTTGGCGAGGTCGCGAACGCCCCAGTTCATCTGCTGGATCGCGGTGTGGCAGGTCAGGCGGTCGCCATCCCAGGAGGCGATGGTGGCGTGCGGTTCCATCATCGCGTGCGCCTGGTCGGGCGTCGTGTAGGTCTCCTCCAGCTTGACCGGCGCCGCCGCGAACGCGACCTCGAAGTCGCCGACGCTGGTCTCGGGCTTGCCTCCGAACTGGCCGGCCTTGGCCACCGGCGCCGTCGCCACCAACGCCGACAGGTCGAATGCCCCCTCCGCCCGGGCATACTTTACCTCGACCAGGGCGGCGGCGGCACGGGCCTGCTCGAACGTCTCCGCGACCACGACCGCGACGGCTTGGTGGTAGTGGTCGATCTCTGGCGCGGCGAGGAAACGCTGGACGTAGAACTCGCCCTTGCCGAGCGTTCCAGCGTTCTCATGGGTGACGATGGCGACGACACCCGGGGCGGCGTTGGCGGCAGCAAGATCAATCGCCACGATGCGCCCCTTGGCGATGCCGGCACCGACGATGAAGCCGTAGGCGAGGTTCGCCTGCGGATCGTGCCAGTCGGAAGCGTAGGGAGCGGTGCCGGTCACCTTGAGCGGACCGTCGACCCGGTCGAGCGGCTGCCCGACGACCTTGAGCCGGTCGATGGGGTTAATGCCGGCGGGGGTGTCGAACTTCATGATCTCGCTCCTCGACCTACGGTTTCGGCGACGCTCCTATTGTCAGACGTGCTCAAGCCGCGTCCGGCATGCGGTTCAGGAGCTTGTCGAGGGTGATCGGGTAGTCGCGGACCCGCACGCCGGTGGCGTTGTAGACGGCGTTCGCCACCGCAGCGCCGACCCCGCAGATTCCGAGTTCGCCGACGCCCTTTGCCTTCATCGGCGAGGACATCGGATCGACCTCGTCGAGGAAGATCACCTCCTGGTGCGGGATGTCGGCGTGGACCGGGACCTCGTAGCCGGCGAGGTCGTGGTTGACGAAGTACCCGCGCTTGGTGTCGACCGCGAGCTCCTCCATTAGGGCCGCGCCCACGCCCATGGTCATCCCGCCGATGACTTGGCTGCGGGCCGACTTCGGGTTGAGGATGCGTCCGCTGGCACAGACCGCCAGCATGCGGCGGACCCGGATCTCGGCCGTGGCCACGTCGACGCCGACCTCGACGAAGTGGCCGCCGAAGGTCGATTGCTGATGGGTCTTGTCGAGGTCGCCAAACTCGATGGCGTCCTCGGCCACGATGTCTCCGCCGGTAGCTGCCTGAGCGAGCGGAACGGTGCGATTGCCCGAGCGGACCTGCCCGTCCTCGAACACGGCGTCGGCCGAGTTGAAGCCGAGCTTGCCGGCCACGGCCTCACGTAACTTCATACAGGCGGCGTAGACACCCGACGTCGAGGAGTTGGCGCCGAACTGTCCGCCCGAGCCCGAGGAGACCGGGAAATCGGAGTCCCCGAGGCGCACGATGACCTTGTCGAGGGTGACCCCCATCATCTCAGCCGCCGTCTGGCCGATGATGGTGTAGCTGCCGTTGCCGATGTCGGTCATGTCGGTCTCGACGATCACCATGCCCTTGCCGTCGAGGCGGACGCGGGCGGCCGACTTCAGGACCATGTTGTTGCGGAAGGCCGAGGCCATCCCCATCCCGACAAGCCAGCGGCCGTCGCGGACCTGGCCGGGCTTGCCCCGTTTGTCCCAGCCGAAGCGCTCGGCGCCCTGGCGCAGGCATGCGACGAGGCTGCGCTGGGAGAAGGCACGCTCCGGCTTCTCCGGATCGACCTGTGTGTCGTTGATCTCGCGGAACCGCACAGGGTCTATACCGAGCTTCTCCGCCATCTCGTCCATGGCGACCTCAAGCGCCATCAGCCCGGGGGCCTCGCCCGGGGCCCGCATGGCGTTGCCTTCGGGCAGGTCGAGCACGGCGAGGCGCAGGGCAGTCATCCGGTTCGGGGCGGCATAGAGCAGACGGGTCTGCAAGACCGCCGCCTCGGGACCGCCCTCGGGCAGGTCGCCCGACCAGCTCTCGTGGCCGATGGCGGTGATCTTACCGTCCGGGGTCGCGCCGATGCGGATGCGCTGGAGCGTGGCGGGCCGGTGCGTGGTGTTGTTGAACATCTGCGGACGCGTCAGTGCGACCTTCACCGCCCGACCGGCCGCACGGGCGCCCAACGCCGCGAGGAGCGCCTCGGACCGCAGGAAGAGCTTGCCGCCGAAGCCGCCGCCGATGAACGGCGACACCAGCCGGACCTTCTCCTGCGGGACGTCCAGGGTCAGCGCGAGGTCACGCGTGCCCCAGGCGATCATCTGGTTCGAGGTCCAGACGGTGACCTTGTCCCCGTCCCAGGACGCGACGGAGGCATGGGGCTCCATCATCGCGTGGGCGTGGTCCGGCGTCTCGTAGCTCTCGTCGAGCTTGACCGGCGCCGAGGCAAACGCGCCGGTGAAGTCGCCGACGGAGGAGGAGGACGGACTTCCCTGGACGTCGCCCGGGTCCTTCGCCCCGTCCTTCACCGCGGCAAGGTCGAAGGCGCCCTTCGAGGCCGTGTACTTGACCTTGACCAGCGCCGCGGCGGCGCGTGCCTGCTCGAAGGTCTCGGCGACCACCACGGCGACCGCCTGGTGGTAGTGCTCGATCTCGGGGCCACCGAGGAGTTTTGCGGTGTTGAGCTTGCCCTTGCCGAGCTTGCCCGCGTTCTCGGCGGTCACGATGGCGACGACGCCCGGGGCGGCCTTGGCAGCGCCGAGATCCATCGAGGCGATCCGGCCCTTGGCGATGCCGGCGCCGACGACGACGCCGTAGGCGAGCTTGGCCTGCGGGTCATGCCAGTCGTTGGCATAGGGGGCGGTACCGGTGGTCTTGAACGGTCCGTCGATCCGGTCGGTGGCTTTCCCCACGACTTTGAGCTGGTCGATGGGGTTGGTGCCTGCGGGGGTGTCGAACTTCATGGATCAGGCCCTCGCCTCGGTCAGGACGGCACCGAGCGTGCGCTCGGCGAGCTTCAGCTTGTAGGCGTTGTCCTCGGTTGGCTTGGCCCCCGCGAAGACCTTGTCGGTCACCGCCTTGGCACCCCGCGGCAGGTCGGCCTCGGCCGCCTCGACGCGCCAGGGACGTGGCGCTACCCCGCCGAACGCCACGTGCCCGGTCCCGTCCTTGCCGATGATGGCGGCGACCGAGACGAGGGCGTAGGCGTAGGAGGCCCGGTCGCGGACCTTGCGGTAGATGTGCGTTCCGGCGACCGGCTTCGGCAGCGTCACCGCGGTGATGAGCTCGCCGGCCTTGAGCGTCGTGTCGAGCTCCGGCTTGTCGGCGGGCAGGCGATGGAAGTCGGCGACGGGGATTTTTCGCGATGCCCCCTTGGCGTCGACGGTCTCGACGGTGGCGTCGAGCACGCGCATGGCCACCGCCATGTCGCCCGGATAGGTCGCGATGCAGGCTTCGCTCGCACCGATCACGGCGAGCTGCCGGCTGACCCCGTCGATGGCCGAGCAACCGGACCCCGGCTGGCGTTTGTTGCAGGCCTGGGCGGTGTCATAGAAGTACGGGCACCTGGTCCGCTGCAGCAGGTTGCCGGCAGTGGTCGCCTTGTTGCGGAGCTGTCCCGAAGCGCCCGCGAGCAGCGCCCGCGAGAGAACGCCGTAATCCTTCCGGACTCTGGCATCAGCGGCCAGATCCGTGTTCCGCACTAGCGCCCCGATCCGAAGCCCGCCCTCCGGCGTCGGCTCGACCTTGTCCAGGCCGAGGCCGTTGACATCAACGAGGTGGGTCGGGGTCTCGATCTGCAGCTTCATCAGGTCGAGCAGGTTGGTGCCCCCGGCGATGAACTTGGCGTTCGGGGTTCGGGCGACGGCGGCTGCGGCCTCGGCGGGCGTGCCCGGGCGCTCGTAGGTGAAGGACTTCATGCCTGTTTCCCCGCGACCTCGGTGATCGCCTCGACGATGTTGGAGTAGGCGCCACAGCGGCAGATGTTGCCGCTCATGCGCTCGCGGATCTCGGCGTCGGTAACCTCGTAGGTCCCGTTCAGGTCGGCGCTGACGTGGCTCGGGATGCCGGACTTGATCTCGGCGATGACCGCCACGCTGGAGCAGATCTGGCCCGGGGTGCAGAAGCCGCACTGGTAGCCGTCGTGCTTCACAAAGGCCGCCTGCATTGGGTGGAGGTCGCCCGGCTTGCCGAGCCCCTCGATGGTCATGACGCTGGCGTCCTGGTGCATGACCGCGAGGGTCAGGCAGGAATTGATGCGTCGACCGTCGACGATCATGGTGCAGGCGCCGCACTGACCGTGGTCGCAGCCCTTCTTGGCGCCGGTCAGGTGCAGGTGCTCGCGCACCGCGTCGAGCAGGCTGGTCCGGGTATCGAGTTCGAGCTCGCGGCGCTCGCCGTTCACCGTGAAGCCGACCTTGGCCAGCACCGGCTTGTCGGTTCCCGCGGGCGCGGCGCCAGCTGCCGAGGGGACGGCGGCCAGGGCCGCCGTGGCTGATGCAGCCACCATCAAATCTCTCCGGTTCAAATCGTAATCTCCAGGTCGTCCCATCTTGGTCTCCGAGCCTGCTGCAGGGGGGCGATGGCGCGACGGCCGCCCGTCGAGGGCGGGATGCCCGTGGAAACACACACACCTTGGATAGGCTCCAAGGTACGGCGTCACGTCTCGTTGATTAGTGCCTCCCAGCCACATAGGGTCATGAGCGAGGCTTATGGATCGCCCGCGAACGGACCCGGACGATCTCGTCCACCCTTCGGAATGCAGCGAGGAACCGGTCAATGGCGCGCACGGACCTGACCGACCTCCTGTCTTTCGCGACGGTGTCGCAGGAGGGCAGCTTCACCCGGGCCGCGACGCGCCTGGGCGTCACGCAATCGGCCCTCAGCCACGCCCTGAAGGGCCTTGAGGCCCGGCTCGGCGTGCCCCTGCTGACCCGGTCCACCCGCGGCGCCGTGCCGACCGAGGCGGGGGAGCGCCTGCTACGGATCGTGGGACCCCAGTTCGAACAGATCGATGTCGAGCTTGCCGCGCTCACAGAGCTCCGCGACAAGCCCGCCGGCACCGTCCGCATCACGGCGTCCGAGGACGCGGCGGCGACCGTCCTGTGGCCGATCCTGGCGCGCCTGCTGCCGGACTACCCCGACATCAACGTCGAGATCGTGACCGAGCAGGCCCTGACGAACATCGTTGCCGAACGCTTCGACGCCGGCGTGCGTATCGGCGAGCACGTCGAGAAGGACATGGTCGCTGTGCGCATAGGACCCGATATGCGCATGGCCGTGGTCGGGGCGCCGACCTACCTCCGAAAGCGCGCGAAACCCAAGCACCCCGAGGACCTCACCGCCCACCGGTGCATCAACCTGCGCCGGCCGACCCGCGGCGGGTTCTACCCATGGGAGTTCGAACGGAAGGGACAGGCCCTGAATGTCCGCGTCGAGGGCCAACTCGTGTTCACCAGCCTACCCCTGATCCGGGAGGCGGCGCTCGCCGGACTCGGCTTGGCCTACCTGCCGGAGGATCACGTGGCGCAAGACGTGGCCGAGGGCAGGTTGGTGCGGGTGCTGAAGGATTGGTGCGAGCCCTTCCCGGGCTACCACCTGTACTATCCGAGCCGGCGCCAGCCCGCCCCGGCCTTCACCGTCCTGCTTGAGGCGCTCCGCCATCGCGGATGAGGGCGAGCCCTCCGCCTCAACGCGGGGAGAGGCGGAGCAGCCGGCCGTCCGCTGCGTCCGTGATCACCCACAGCGCGCCGTCCGGCCCCTGGGCGACATGACGGATGCGCTGATGCTGATCCTGGAGCAGGCGCTCCTCGCCGACGATCTTGTCGCCCTCGACGACGAGCCGGGCCAGGTGCTGGCCGGTCATCGCCGCCACGAACAGGTTGTTCCTCCATTCCGGGATCAGGTCGCCCGCGTAGAAGGTCATCCCGCCCGGACCGACCGCCGCCTCCCAGACGTAACGCGGCTGGACCGTATCGGGCATCTGGGTGCGCCCGCCGTTGATCGGGGTGCGGTCGTAATTCGTGCCGTAGGCGACCAGCGGCCAACCGAAATTCGCGCCGCGACCGACGTGGTTCACCTCGTCGCCGCCGTCCGGTCCGTGCTCCGCGTCCCATAGTTCGCCGTCCACCGGGTTGATCGCCAAGCCCTGCGGGTTGCGATGGCCGTAGCTCCAGATCTCGGCCCGGGTGTGGTTCTCCGCATCCTGATCGCGGTCGAACGGATTCCCGGGCGCCGGCTTGCCCTCGGTGTCGATGCGCAGCACCTTGCCGAGCCATGAATAGGTCGACTGCGCCTCCGCCCGGGTGGGGAGGAAGAACCGTTCGCCCAGGGATACGAACAGGAAGCCCGCTCGGTCGAAGACGAGCCGTGAGCCGTAATGGGCGTGCTGGGCCACGGCGGGGTCGACCCGCAACAGGACCGTCACGTCCTCCAGCCGGTACATCGGGGCCTGGTTGCCGCCCTTCGGTGCCTGGAGGCGGGCCTTCGCGACCACGACGCCGCTGTCATGCTCGCCGCGGGGTTCGACGTAGGTGAAGTAGATCGTGCGGTTCCGGGCGAAGGCCGGGTCGGCGACGACGTCGAGCAGGCCCGCGTCACCCCCATAGACCACCGTCGGCACGCCGCTCACCCCCGCCACGGGCTTTCCGGTCGCCATGTCGACGATGCGCATCGCCCCCGGCTTCTCGGATACGAGGAGCTTGTCGTCCCCAAGGAAGGCGAGGCCCCAGGGATGGTCGAGGTTCTCGGTTTTGACCTCGACCGAGATCGGCGTCCGGGTGACGACCGCCGGGGCCCGGACCTGTCCGTCGAAGGCCGGTTTCTGGTCGGGAGCCGTTGCAGCGTTGGTGCGAAGCGGTTGCCCCGGGGTCACCGGCCCGTCAGGCGCGCGTCCACCCCTGTTCGGGAGGCCGACGCTATTGGACTGCTGGGCCGTGGCCGGTGCGGCGCACAGCAGGGACGTGGCGATGAGAATGCACGTACGGGTCTTTATCAACGAGGGCTCCGAGGTCGAATGGACGGATCGGTCGACCGCACGCTGCGGCTTCCGTCTTGGTGCGGGAAAGGAGGAGGCATCAAAGGATCGTAGGGTGCCGGAGACGTGATTTCGGACCGGCCGGGGACCCACGGTGCAGGGTCCGTGGGCTCCCCATCGGGGTCGACCGCGTCAGGCGACGGTCTGGCCGCCGTCGACCACCATGGCGTGGCCGATCACGAAGGCCGCCATGTCCGAGCACAGGTAGAGCACCGCCGCCGCGATCTCCTCAGACTTGCCCATTCGTCCGACCGGCTCCTGCGCGATCACCCGTGCCAGGCCCTCCGGGGTCCCGCCGGTGAACCGCTGCATCATCGGAGTGTCGATGATGCCGGGACAGACCGCGTTGATGCGGACGCCGTCCTTCGCGTAGTCCAGGGCGGCGCTCTTGGTCATGCCGATCACGGCGTGCTTGGTCGCGGCGTAGGCGGCCTGGCCAGCGATACCCTTCACGCCCGCGCCCGAGGAGGTGTTTACGATGGCGCCGCCACCGTTCCTCAGCAGCAGCGGGACCTGATGCTTCAGGCAGAGAAACATCCCCCGCAGGTTGATCGCGACGAGGCGGTCGAAGTCCTCGTCCTCGATCTCGGACACCGGGGCCACCGGCTGCTCGATGCCGGCGTTGTTGAAGGCGAAGTCGAGCTTCCCGAAGGTCTGGATTGTCCGGTCGAGCGCGGCCTTCACGTCCTCGGACTTGCTCACGTCGCAACGCACCGCGAGCACGCGGCCACCGGCCTCCTCGATCAGGCGGGCGGTCTGCAGGTTGCCCTCCGCGGACACGTCGGCGACCGTGACGGCCGCGCCGGCCTTGGCGAACGCCAGGGCGGTGGCGCGCCCGATGCCGCTCGTCGCACCCGTCACGAAGGCGACCTTGCCGTTGAAGTCATGGGTCTGGGTCATCGGTATCTCCGGAATCTGTGGGATCACCGCGCGGCCTCGGAAGGCCTCACGAACGGGTTCAGCGCGGCAGCGCGTAGGCGACGAGCTTGGTGCCGAGGCTGATGGTGAGCGGGGGCTTCCCGCCTGCCGCGACCACCACGAACTGGCGCCCGCTGACCGGGCTGCGGTAGGTCATCGGCGTGGCGTTGCCGCCGCCCGGAAGCCGGGCCTGCCAGAGCTCGCGTCCCGTGGTGGCGTCGAGCGCCCAGAAGGTGCGGTCCATGCTGGCGCCGACGAAGACGAGGCCCCCGCGCGTGGTAACGGCGCCGCCCGACACCGGCGTGCCCACCGTCAGGGGCAGCATCGACGGGATGTTGAACGGCCCGGTGTCACGGGCGGTCCCGAGCGGCTTGGACCAGAGCAGGCGCCCGCTCGACAGGTCGACGGCGGCGATGAGCCCCCAGGGCGGCGCGGTGCAGGGCACGCCGAGCGGCGACATGAACAGCCCGCCATAGGCGCCGTAGGGCGTATTCAGCATCGGCCGGTCGGCGTCGCCACCGGGGCTTTGCCCGTCCGACAGCTTCAGCTTGCGCTGGTTCGCCACCTCGCGGGTCACGAGCTCGACCCGGTCGGGGAACCGCATCCAGTTCGCGATCATGATGCCGCGGTCGACATCGATGGAGGCGCTGCCCCAGTTGACGCCGCCGACCGAGCCCGGATCGATCAGGACCGGCTTGCCCAACGTGATGGGGGTCAGGTGCCCCTCGTAGCGCGATTGCCGGAACAGGATGCGGCAGAGCAACTGGTCGACGGGGGTCGCGCCCCACATGTCGGACTCCCGCAGGGTCGCGCCCCGGAAGGCCGGCAGGTCGAGGGAGGCGGGCTGGGTCGGCGACAGGCGCTCCCCCGGGCCGAGGTCTCCCTGCGGCGCCGCCACCTCGGTCACCGGCTTGATCGGCTGCCCGGTCTCGCGGTCGAGCACAAAGATCTCGCCGCGCTTGGTCGGCTGGATGAGGGCGGGCCGCATTCCGGTCGCCGTGGGCATGTCGATCAGGGTCGGCTGCGAGGGGGTGTCGTAGTCCCAGATGTCGTGATGGGTCGCCTGGAAGCGCCAGCGCAGGCGGCCGGTCTCGGCGTCGAGGGCGATGACGGCGCTGGAGACCTCCTCGTCGAACGGCCGTCGCAGGCCGCCGAAGTTGTCCGGCGTGGCGTTGCCCATCGGCAGGTAGACGAGGCCGAGCGCCTCGTCGGCGCTGATCGGCGCCCAGCTGTTGGGTGAGGACGGCGTGTAGGTCTCGCCCGGCGGCGGCGCGCCGATCCGGTCGGGATGGCCGGGATCGAAGGCCCAGGACAGTTCGCCGGTGCGGGCGTCGAAGGCGCGGATCACGCCGGACGGGCCGCCCCAGAACTGGCCGTCGGGGATGCCGCCGCCGACTACCGCCTTGCCGCGGATGATCTGCGGGGCCGAGCTCACGTAATACTGACCTGCGGGATAGGTGCTGATCCCTTCGAGCAGATCGACGCGTCCGTCCTTGCCGAAGTCGGTGCAGGGCTTGCCGGTGGCGGCGTCGAGGGCGATCAGCTCGGGGGTCTGGCTCGCCGCGATGATGCGGGTGGCGCACAGGCCCGTCGCGTTTGGCACGCGGTAATGCGCGACGCCGCGGCACGGCTTGCCCGAGGGCGGGGTGCCGTTCGACATGTCGTGGCGCCAGCGCTCGCGCCCGGTCTCGGCGTCGAGGGCCATGACGCGGTTGTGGCCGTCGCACAGGTAGAGGGCATCGCCGACCATGATCGGCGTCGCCTCCAGGGCGGTCGCCGGTCCGGGCGTGTCGGGACCGGTCTCGGCCTCCCACGCGACCTCCAGCTTCCCGACGTTCTGCGGGGTGAGGTCCGTAAGAGGGCTGAAGCGCGTGCCGCCCTGGTCGTTGCCGAAGCTCGGCCAGTCCTCGCCCGTGATGCGGGCCAGCGGTTGCGGCAGGGTACCGGGCGCGCGCTCGGCGACGCCGCGGCGCATGATGGGCTCGGCCGGTGCCGTCGGGTGCAGAGCACCGCCCGCGACCACGGCGAGGATCAGGGCCCCGGCGAAGGCCGGCCATCCCCATGCCCCGGTGAGCCTGCGGGGGCCGGCGATCCGGACGGGTGGCAACAGGAGCGCCAGTCCGAGGACGAAAGGCGCGAGCAGCCGTGGCAGGAGCTGCCAGGGGTTGAAGCCCACCTCCCAGACGGCCCAGGCGGTTGTCCACACCAACATCGCAGCGAAGAGCGGGACACCCCTCGGGTCGCGACGCCAGACCAGGACGCCGCTCGCCAGGACGGCGATCCCGGTCAGCAGGTAGTACGGCGAGCCGCCGTACCAGGCCAAGGCGGCGCCCCCGGCGCCGAGGATGAGCCCGACAAGGACGAGAAGACCGGCGACCGCACGCCGCGTCCACACCGTCACGGGGCCGTCCCCGATTGCCGCGGCCCCGGACAGGGGCACCGGTTCGTTGGTTTTCATGGTGGTGGTTTCCGTTGTCGGACCGGTGGCGGGCGTCATCGATGCGAGAAGAGCGGCAGCGCCTTCGCGAAGGCCCGGGCGTGGAAGATGGTGGAGCCCTGGCCGCCGGTGCCGTCGTTCGTGACGATGAGGAGGTCGTCGGTGCCGGGCCGCAGCGCCATGCTGGTGGAGCGCAGGTTGTGGCCGTCGTCCCGGCCCGGCAGCAGCACCTGCCCGATGGGGATGCCGTTGCGGTTGAACGCCAGGACGCGGCCCTGGCCGTACAGGGCGACGTAGAGGTTCCCGTCGGAATCCGCGCGCATGGAGTCGGGTGCCGGACCGGTGAAATGGTAGGCCACCGTGGTCCCGAGCGGCGTCGGCGTGGTCGCGTCCGCGAGGTCGACCCGGTGCAGCAGGTTGCGACCGAACTCGGTGACCCACAGGGTCTTGCCGTCCGGGCTCAACGCCACGCCGTTGGCCAGCGCGAGGTTCGGCAGGATCGGGGTGACGGTCTTGAGGTCCGGCGCCACGTAGTAGGCGCCCCCCTTCGGATCGGTGGAGGTGCCCCGGAAATCGGTGAAGTAGAAACCGCCCTCGGCATCGAAGACGAGGTCGTTGACGACGTATCCCGCCTCCGACGGGATGACGGTCCGCATGTCCGTGCCATCCGGTCGGACCGAGACGATGGAGCCGCGCTTGAAGCCACCGGTGCCGGCGGCGAAGATGCGGCCGTCCCTGTGGACCGCGAGACCACCCAGGTTCAGGGCGTTCGCCGGAACGACCGTGGTCAGTCGCCTGTCCGGCGTCAGGCGCAGCACGCGGCCGGTGCCGGCATCGGTGAGCAGCAGGTCGCCGGCCCGGTCGAAGGACGGCCCCTCCAGGGGGATCCCTTCGTCGGAAACCTTGAACCAGGGCTGGGCGACCACGCTCTGCAAGTCCCGCTCGCCGGGCGGGATGGGCACCGGTCCGCGTGTCCGCGCATCGTAGGTCAGCTTGCCCGGCGCCTCGTCGGCCGATGGCGCTCCGACCGTGCCCGCGAGGCAGCCCACGACGGCGAGCGTCAGGGCAAGGGCGTGCCTGTTCCGTAATCCCCGCGTCATGGGACGGCCTCGATGGTCACCTTGACCGGGGCGGACTTCCAGAAGGCATCGGGGATGCGGTCCAACCGGCCGAGGCGCACGAGCCCGCGCGAATAGGTGAAGTCCTTGTAGAAGATCGCGAGGTTGCCCCAGGGGGCGTAGTAGGCCAGGTCGCCGGGCTCCGGATCGACACCCGGCGGCTCGCCCTCGGTCGCGAGACGCTTCGGCAGGTCCGCGATCTTCTCCGTCGCGTTGAAGTCGGTCAGCTCCACCGTAAGGGGCAGGAGAGCGCGAAACGCGCGGGCGGACGCGCCGCCACCGAGGGTCGCGGTGACGCTCTCGCCGTTCGCGGAGGCCAATCGGATTTGCACGGTCTCCATGGCGGGTGCCTTTTCGGTTTTGGGGCCGGAAGTGCGGGGCCCGGGGCCGGGTGCGGCGTGGAGCGCGGACACGCTGGCGAGTATGGCTGCCAGGAGCGCCGGTGCGGACACGTTGCGTCGCATGGTCGACCCCTCAGGTGGCGGTGTAGCCACCGTCGACCGGCAGGGCGACGCCGAGGACGAAGCTCGCCGCGTCGCTGCAGAGGAACAGTACGGCTGCGGCGACCTCCTCGGGCCGGCCGAGACGCTTGTTGGGCTGCTTGCCCATGATGACGTCCATCGCCTCGGGCTGCTCCTTGAGCATCTTGGCGACCATCGGGGTATCGATGGTTCCGGGGCAGACGGCATTCAGCCGGATGCCGCGCGGAGCGTTCTCCAGGGCCGCGCTCTGGGTCATCCCGATCACGCCGTACTTGGTGCCGTGATAGGCGGCGAGGCCGGGATTGCCGATGAGCCCTCCGATGGACGAGCAGTTGACGATGGCGCCGCTGCCCTGGGCCTGCATCTGGCGCAGTTCGGCCTGCATGCAGTTCCAGACGCCGCGCAGGTTCACCGCCATGACCCGCTCGTAGTCCGCGTCCGGGACGTCCACGACGTCGTTGGCCGGGATCTGGATGCCGGCGTTGTTGAAGGCGGCGTCGAGGCGGCCGTAGGTGTCGACCGTGCGCCGGACCATCGCGGCCACATCGTCAGCCTTGCTGACGTCGCAGCGAACGCCGAGCACCTGATGGCCCTCCGCCTCCAGGCGATCCGTGGCGGCCCGCAAAGCCTCTTCGTTCTGGTCGGACAGCACGACGGCGGCGCCCGCCTCGGCGAACATCCGGGCGGTCGCCAGACCCACGCCCATGGCCGCGCCGGTGACGAGGGCGACCTTGTTCTCGAAGGTGATCTGCATGGGGGTTCCTCGGTATCGGTTTGGGCGGGATTTCGGGGTTCAGGCGTTCGGCCGCTGGCGCCAGGCGAGGGCCGCGACCAGGGCCGAGGCGCAGAGCGCGGCGGCGCTGACCGCGAAGGTGGCGCGGTAGCCGCTCTCGTCGTAGGCGAGGCCGCCAAGGGTGGCCCCGAGGGCGATGGCGAGTTGCACCACGGCGACGAGCAACCCGCCGCCGGCCTCGGCCTCGTCCGGCAGCGCCCGGCTCAGCCAGGTCCACCACGCCACGGGTGCCGCCGTGGCGACCAGGCCCCATCCGGCGAGCAGCGTCGCCGACGCAACCGATGACCCGCCGACCACCGTCAGGGCGACGGCGATGATCGCCATCACGAGAGGCATGGCGATCAGCAGGCTGAAGAGGCGTGTCTTGAGCAGGAACCCGATCAGGTAGGTTCCGACGAGACCCGCCACGCCGGTGCCGAACAGGATGAGCGACAGCGTGGCCACATCCACGCGCGGCACCGTCTCCAGGAACGGGCGCAGGTAGGTGTAGAGGGCAAACTGCCCGAGGAAGAACAGCGAGACCGAGAGCATACCCAGAGGCACCTGGCGCTTGCGCAGGACCCGGAAGACGGTGCCGCCGTTGACCGTCCGGTCGGACGGCATCGCCGGCAGGCTCAGGAAGAGCCAGGCCAGCGTCACCGCCCCCAGCGGGACGACGCAGAAGAAGGCGCCGCGCCAGCCGATATACGCCCCTAGGAAGCTGCCTAGCGGTGCCGCCACCGTGGTCGCCAGGGCGTTGCCGCCGTTGAGCAGGCCGAGGGCGCGCGGCAGCTCGGACTCCGGCACGAGGCGCATGACCGTCGCGGTCGACATCGACCAGAAGCCGCCGATGACGACGCCGACGAGGGCGCGCCCGGCCATGAAGATGGCGGTGTTCGGCGCGAAGGCCACCATCAGGCCCGAGGCGATCATCAGGACGGTGAGCACGAGCAAAACGGTGCGGCGGTCGATCCCGCGCGTGGCCGTCGAGATGACAAGGCTCGTCAGCACCGCGAACAGGCCGGAGACGGCGATGGCCTGGCCGGCATGCCCTTCGGTCATGTGCAGGTCGGCCGCGAGCGGCGTCAGCAGGCTGACGGGCATGAACTCGGAGGCGATCAGTGTCGCGACGCAGAGGGTCATGGCGAACACCGCGCCCCATCCGCGGGCCGCCGTCTCGCGACCGAAGGCGGCATCGTTCGCGCAGGCTTGGTTCGAAATCATGGGCAGGCCGCCCCTTCCTGGGTGTTCGAGGTCGAGGGCGGGCTTCAGGCGCCGTACTGCTGGTCGGAGACCTTCTCCATCCAGTCGACGGGGCTGCCGTTCAGCGCCTCCTGGATGGCCATGTGGCTCATGGCGGTGGTCGGCCCGGCGCCGTGCCAGTGCCTCTCGCCGGGCGGAAACCAGACCACGTCGCCGGGGCGGATCTTCTCAATGGGGCCGCCCTCGCGCTGGACCCGACCGCACCCCGCCGTGACAACCAGGGTCTGGCCAAGCGGGTGGGTGTGCCAGGCCGTACGGGCGCCCGGCTCGAAGGTCACGAGGGCGCCGCTGGTGCGGGCCGGTTCCGTCGCGCCGAAGAGCGGGTCGACGCGGACCGTGCCGGTGAACCATTCGTCCGGGCCCTTGCCGGAGGGCTGCGAGCCCGCGCGTTTGATGTCCATGGCCATGCTCCGTCGTGATCGATGGGTCCGGGAGCGCGTAGGCCCCCGGCGATGCTGGATCGGAAACTAGCGTTTGGGCGCGAACCCGATTAGGTGCTCAAATCAACATGGGGTCATGAGCAGGGCTTATGGATGTTGCGTGAGAGTCTGAACGACCTGAGTGCCTTCGTCGCCGTGGCGCGGGCGGGCAGCTTCACGAAGGCGGCCACGCAGCTCGGGGTATCCCAGCCGGCGCTAAGCCAGACGGTCCGGGCCCTTGAGGCGCGCTTGGGGATACGGCTTCTTGCGCGCACGACCCGGAGCGTGTCGGCCACCGAGGCAGGTGAGCGGCTCCTCAAGGCCGTGGGACCGCGCTTCGACGAGATCGAGGCCGGCCTCGTCGACCTGGCCGAGATACGCGGCAGGCCGGCTGGGACCATTCGGATCACCGCGGACGAACACGCGGCACGAACCGTTCTCTGGCCCGCCCTCCGACGCGTCCTGCCAGGTAATCCGGACATCAAGGTGGAGACCATCGTCGACTACGGCCTGACCGACATCGTCGCCGAGGGCATCGACGCCGGCATCCGGCTGGGGGGGACGGTGGCCAAGGACATGGCCGCGGTGCGGATCGCGCCCGACATGCGCATGGCCGCCGTCGCGGCGCCCTCCTACCTCGCGGGTCGTCCGGGTCCCCAGCGGCCGGAGGACCTCACCGACCATTCCTGCATCAACCTGCGCCTGCCGACGCTCGGGGGGCTCTATGCCTGGGAATTCGAGAAGGGCGGGCGGGACGTCCGCGTCTGGGTCGAGGGGCAACTCGTCTTCAACACGGTCACCCTGATCCTGGAGGCGGCGCTCGACGGGTTCGGGATTGCCTACCTGCCGCAGGACCAGGTGCAGGCTGGCCTGGACGACGGTCGGCTCACTCGGGTGCTGGATGACTGGTGCCCGCCATTCTCAGGCTATCACCTGTACTATCAGACCCTGTGCCGGCCCTCGCCGGCGTTCGTCGTGCTGGTCGAGGCGCTGCGCTACCGGGGATGAGGTCGCCGTAGCGCCGCTCACGTTCCCGTAGCGGCGAGAGGGCCTCGCAGCCCCAGGCCGTGCCTGTCCCGAAGCGCCGCCATCGCCTCGTCGGCAGCCCTTTGCCCGCTATCGTGGGCCCCATGGGCGGTCGTGAAGTCGAAGGGGTGGGTCGCCTCGCCCGCGAAGAAAAGCCGGTCCTCGAAGGGCCGGGCCAGCTGTGCCCGCGCACCGGATCGGCCCGGCAGCGCGCAGCTATACGCACCCCCAATGGAGGCCATCCGGCTCCACGACGTCGCCGCGAACGGCCGGATCGCCGAGGCTACGTCGCTGCCGAACAGGGCGGCCAACTCCGCCGAGACGAAGGCGAAGCCGGCGGCTGGGCCTTCCTCCTCCACGATGCGGGCGCCATCGCCCCCGAGGAAGGCCTCGATCACCGGCCATCCGTTGGGTCTAATCGAGTACGCGGCAGCCCTTGAGTCGTGGAGATTGCCGTAGGCATGCGAGTCCGGCCCGAACGCGGCCTCGCGCCCGATCTCCAGGAAGACCTTCTCGTTGCGACCAAGCGGCAGGGCGGCGGCCGCCTCGCGCCACGGGTCGACCCCGGAGGGAAGGCGGATCGCGTCGTCCGCCAGGACCGCGGTCGAGACGGTGAGGATGGCGGCCCCCGCGCGGACGATGCCGGCGCGGGTGGTGACGGCGACGCCGTCCGCCGTCAGATCGACCCGCTCGGCGGGGGTGGCGAGGCGCAGCGTCGTCGAGGACGGCAGGCTGGCGGCGACCAGCGTGCCGTAGCCGAGCGGCAAATGCCAGTTCCGGCCGGTCGAGGCGTCGTCGTAGGCCAGGTAGTCGGCGGCGGAGATCGCCTCGGGGCCAACGCCGCTCATGAACCCGGCGATGGCTCGCACGTAGGCGTTCCAGGTGCCGCCGGGCTCAAGCGCATCGCTGGCTTGGTCACTACTTGCCGCGACCAGGCGGAGCCGCTCTTCCCAGTCGCCGTACGCCTTTTGCGCTGCCTCCTGGGCGCCTTCGTCCTGGGTGATGCCGGGGTGAGCCTTGGCCCAAGGCGGCTCGCCTCGGTCGACCGGGAAGCCCAACGTTTCGGCAATGCCGACCCAGGCATTGCGGTCGCCCGAATGGAGCCATTCGCACCCGAGGTCGAGCGGGTACCCATCGATTTCCTGCGTGTGCGCGCGGCCGCCAAGGCGCGACGACGCCTCAAGAAGCAGAGCTGATGACCCATGGGCCGCAAGCTGCCGGGCGGCACCGATGCCCGCGGCACCTCCCCCTACGATGATGACGTCGAACGCGCTGCCCATGGGATAAAGGTGAGGTCCGCCAACACAGCTTCCAAGGTTCGTGAGCGATATGTCCGGGCCTTTTCCCGACCCGGCGCGATACGGGCGGATTTCGTGCTCTATCGCGCCTTCCCGGTGGACGTGGAACGCAACAGGGACGACCTCAAGCGGGGCGGAAAGCTGACGATGCTGGTACTTGCACTCCCCGGAGCGGCCAGCGCGTTCGCACCTTTCACTGAAGGAATGATGCGAGAGGTGGCGAAGGATGTGACCTTCCGGACTATCGAACGGGCCAACCATTGGGTGCCAGAGGAGAACGCCAAGGCGCTCGTCAGCGCCATCACGGATTTCCTGTAGGAAGGGTTATGTCCGCTTACGGGCGACGGAAGCGTCCGGCCGAACGACCATGTTGGGTCGGGACCCGTCCGTCCGCTAAAGGACCGGGTTGGGTGTTTTTTGCCCGTAGGCTCTTGAAGGGCATAAGCATCGAAGCAGACGACTCAGCATCCTAGGCAGGCTATCCAAGACCTGACCGGAGCGGCTCCATCCCGACTTGTCTCACTGCGGCTTCGGCCTTGTCGGACTGTAGAAAAGCAATCAGCCGTTTCGCCAGATCCGGGTTTTTGGCCGTCGCCCTCATTGCTGCGCTGAACGTTTGGACGAGTTGAACCTCGTCAGGAAGAACCCCAACCGGCTCGACGCCAGGAATATTGACGAGTTCGCTGATGGGACCCAACGCAAGATCAGCCTCGCCTGCTGCCAGCGCGGCGGCAGAGTCCGTTCCTCGTGGATAGACCTTCAAACGAACTTTGTCGGCGACGCCGAGCGCTGGAAGGATTTCCCTCTGGATGAAGAGGCCACTGGTGCTGCCCGGCATCACGACGAGGCGGGCATCCAGTAAGGTCTGGGTGAGCGCCGCAACTGAACTGACATCGGACCTCGGCGCGCCCGTCTGCACGGCAGCCGCAAGGGGAGCGGTCGCAAGCTCGGCAATCGAGCCCTCGGCGATCAGGTTCGCGTCGATGAGTTCATGAAGCCCTTCGTTGGACAGGATGACGACATCGACCTCGGCACCATGGTCAAGCTGGTAGCGTATCGTCTTCGGGCCAGTTCCTTGCGAGGCCCCCGACCGCGTCTCAATTCTGATGCCTGTCTCCTGCTCGAAGTCCGGGATCGCCTTTCGATAGGCTAGCTCGAAGCCTCCGGAGATCAGAACGGTAACCGTAGGTCTGCTATCGCTCGGCGAGGTCATGGTGTGGGCGTCGTTCAGTAAGAGGCGGAATGGCCACCAGCAGCATCCTCGGTAGCGTTTGATGGATCTGCTTGCCACCCCAAGCCGGGACCAATGCGTATCCGGGGCATGGCCGGTTTCGGGAGGCGGGGACACGCGTTCGACGCAGCCTGGTTGAGTCGGAAGCGGGATGACCACTCAGGGTGGATTTTAGCCAGTCCACTTTCGGTAAGATCTTCGCCGAAGCGACCACCATCTCACGCATCCCCGGCCTCCTCAGTTCATTCCGTCCTCGACATCAGATCCTCATGCGATCAACTAGGACCCTGAGACCTCCGGAGACATGCCGCCGGCTCGGATAGTAGAGGAACAGGTCGCCCTTCACTGGGCACCAATCCTCTAAACACAGGACTAGCGTCCCGGCATCGAGGTACGGCCTGGCGCGATCCTCCCAAACGTAGGCCAGGCCCCCTCCCTTGGTGGCCACCTCGATCATCAGGCCCTGGTCATCGAGGGTGATCGGGCCGTCGACTTCGACCTCGATAGCCTCGCCCCCCCGCTCGAACCGCCAGTTGAACATCTTGCCGCTGGGGAAGCGGTACCGGATGCCGGTGTGCCGAGCGAGATCGCGCGGGTGCTCCGGACGCGGGTTCTTGCTCAGGTAATCCGGCGAGCCCACCACGACGAGCCTCTGAACCGGCCCGATCCTGACGGCGACCATGTCCCGGGACAGGACCTCGCCGAACCGGATGCCAGCGTCAAAACCTTCCTCGACGATGTCGATCAGGCGGTCAGTCGCCACGACGTCGAGCTTCAGGCCTGGGTTCTTCTCGATCAGCGGGACAATGACGTCGCGCAGCAGGAAAGGGGCAATCGAGGTCGGCAGGTTGATCCTGACGGTGCCGAACGGCGTCTCGCGGAAGGTGTTCAGGCTCTCCTGGGCTCTCGCGATCTGCTCGAAGGCGGGCGAAAGTTCGGCGAGGAAGCGTTCGCCCGCGTCGGTCAGGGCGACGGACCGGGTCGTGCGCTGGAGCAATCGAACGCCGATGCGCTCCTCAAGGCTGCGGATGGCATGGCTGACCGCCGAGGAAGCGACGCCGCGCTCCGTCGCGGCCTTCCGGAAGCTGCGATGCTTGGCAACCGCCAGGAAGGTCGACATCTCGCCGAATTCCGCCGCACGCATTGTTCTGTCTCATTCAGCACCGCGCGCAGAAACTAGCAGGTTATCGCAACAGTCTCCCACCCCTAGGTTCGAGACACCAGCCCATTCCCGATGCGAGGGAATGGCATCGGCGACAGGAAACAGCCCATGACGCGCATCGTACGATTCCATGAGATCGGCGCACCCGATGTCCTTAAGGTCGAGGACGTCACGGTACCGGCGCCGAAGGCCGGCGAGGTCCAGATCAGGGTCAAGGCGATGGGGCTGAACCGCGCCGAGGTGATGTTCCGGACCGGCCAGTACGTCACCGAGCCGACCTTTCCGGCCATCCTCGGGTACGAGGCCGCGGGCACCGTCGAGGCACTTGGACCGGAGATCCAGGGCTTTGCAATCGGCGATGCCGTCAGCGTGGTCCCCTGCTTCATGCTGGGGGAGTATGGCCTCCACGGTGAACTCGTGAACGCACCGGCCATTGGTGTCGTGAAGCACCCGGACACGCTGTCCTGGGAGGAGGCGGCCGCCGCCTGGATGATGTTCACGACTGCCTACGGCGCCTTGGTCGACATCGCCGACGTCAAGGCCGGCGAGACGGTGCTGATCCGCGCCGCGTCCAGCAGCGTCGGGCTCGCCGCGATCCAGATCACAAAGGCCCTCGGCGCCATTCCCGTTGCGTTGACCCGGCGCAGCAGCAAGCGTGACGAGCTCCTGGCCCATGGCGCCGCCCACGTCATCGCAACGGAGGAGCAGGACCTAGTCGCCGAGGTGATGCGGATCACGGACGGCAAGGGCGCCCGTGTCGCCTTCGACCCGGTCGGCGGACCGGAGGTCGGTAAGATCCTTGAAGCCTTAAGTACCCTCGGGATCTTCTTCCAGTACGGCGCGCTCGACACCACGCCCATCACGATCCCGGTCCTCTCGCTGCTCGGCAAGAACCTGACCGTACGCGGCTACCAACTCTTCGAGATCACCAAGAACCCGGATCGCCTGAAGAAGGCGAAGGCGTACATCGTCGAGGGCCTCGCTTCGGGGGCACTCAAGCCGGTCATCGCCAAAACCTTCAACCTCGATGACATCGTCGAGGCGCACCGGTTCATGGAGAGCAACGAGCAGATCGGAAAGATCGTGGTCACGGTCTAGCCGCAGCACGAGGGCTCAGCCCGCCCGCCGATGGGGGAGCGTCCACTTACGGAAACCGGATGCCCCCTGCGTTCCGGCGAGGTTGGATCGGGGCCCGTCCGTCCGCTTTACGACCGGGTTGGGTGGAAACCCGCCCGCGGGACGTCGGTCCAGAGCCCACAGTTGGTCAAACCGGTGCGATCCCAGGCCCAGGCAACCACGAAGGCGCCACGGGGTTGTCGAAAGTCCCCGGCATTCGTGGTCCGCCGGCATGCGGGACGCAGAGGCGCGGCCAAAGCCCCTCGCCGGAGAACCCCCATTGACCGATACGAGCTCGCTCCCCGCGGAGGTCGCCGACCCCAGGCGCCTCGATGCACTGCGGGATTACGACATCCTTGATACGCCTCCCGAGAAGGGGTTCGACGACATCGTCGAGTTGGCGCGCATGACGTGCGAAGCCCCGGTCGCGCTGGTCAGCCTGGTCGCGGGCGACCGGCAATGGTTCAAGGCCCGCTCGGGCTTCGCGCCCTGCGAGACCTCTCTCGACAAGTCGGTATGCGCCCACGTCCTGGGCTCGCCGGACTTGCTAGTCATCCCGGACCTGGCGCTGGACCCACGCACCCGGAACAATCCCCTCGTCACCGGGGAGCCGTACCTGCGGTTCTACGCCGGCGCGCCCATGCAGGCGGCAGGAGGCAAGCGGATCGGGAGCCTCTGCGTGATCGACCTCGCGCCCCGCCCTGAGGGGCTCACGGACCGGCAGGCCGTCGCCCTTCGGGCGCTCGCCGGGCAGGTGATGTCCCAGATGGACCTGCGCCGCTCCGTGTCCGAGCGCGAGCGCATCCTGTCGGGCCAGGCATCGCTGATCGCCCAGCAGAACGCCCTGATCGCGACCCAGGCCGCTGTGACCAGGGCGGCCGGC
Source organism: Methylobacterium sp. FW306-05-D (assembly GCF_058782155.1). NCBI lineage: Bacteria > Pseudomonadati > Pseudomonadota > Alphaproteobacteria > Hyphomicrobiales > Methylobacteriaceae > Methylobacterium > Methylobacterium sp. FW306-05-D. Next base: position 32,221 of record NZ_JBYSXL010000017.1, on the reverse strand, counting down.
CGCCGGGACGCCATCCTCGATGCGCTGGTGGCTGGCGCCATGGATGCCATCCCCGAGGCCGATGGCGGTGGCATCGAACTGCGCGAGGGAGATGAACTCGTCTACCGCTCGGGACGTGGGTCGCTCGCCGAGCATGTCGGTCGCAGGCTGCCCTTGCAGGGTAGCCTCTCGGGTCACTGCCTCACCACCGGCAAGCCGGTCCTATGCCCGGACGTGTTGCTCGACCCCCGCGTCAACCGGGATGCCATCGCCACCCTCGGGATGCGTTCGGCCATCTACGTTCCGGTCTATCGAGGGGATACCGCCATCGGCGTCCTCAAGCTCCAATCAGGTCGTCCGGACGCATTTTCGGGGCGGGACCTTCGCACGGCAACCCTGTTCGCCAGTACGATCCCCGCAGGGTTGGCGGAGGCCGGCGAAGCCGAGGCGCGACGCGGCATCCGGGCCGGCGAGGCCACCCTGCGCACGGTAATGGAAACGCTGCCGGTCGGCGTGCTGATCGCGGAGGCTCCCTCCGGCCGCATCGTCGGACACAACGCCCGCGCCAAGGCCATCCTCGGTCATGATGTGTTGCCCGATGCATCGGGGACGGGTCCGGCACGATGGATCGCCTTCCACGCGGATGGCCGCGACGTCCATGCCGACGAGTGGCCGCTCCTCAGGGTCGCCAGGGACGGCGAGCCACGCGCGGAGCTTGAGGTCGACTACCAGCGCGGCGACGGCACCCGCGCCTGGGTAGGGTTCTCTGCCGCGCCGATGTTGGACGTCGATGGTCGCCACGTCGGCGCGGTGGTTGTGGTCACCGACATCGACGGACGCAAGCGGGATCAGCTTCAACTCGCGGCCGCGAAGGAAGCCGCCGAAGGGGCCAACCGGGCCAAGAGCGAATTCCTCGCCAATATGAGCCATGAACTCCGTACCCCGTTGGCGGCCGTGATCGGCTATTCCGAAATGCTTCAGGAGGAGATGGAGGACGCGGGCATCGAAGGCCTGCTGCCCGACATGCGCAAGATCGAGGCGAACGCGCGCCACCTTCTCGGGCTCATCAACGACGTCCTCGACCTATCGAAGATCGAGGCCGAGAAAATGGAGACCTACGTCGAGGATTTTGCGCTCGATTCCGTGATCCGCGATGTGGCTTCGACGGTGGAATCGCTCGTCGCCGGGAAGGACAACGTCCTGACCCTGGAACTCGCCGCCGACCTGGGCGAGGCGCACTCCGACGTGACCAAGCTCCGCCAGTGCCTGATCAACCTCCTGAGCAACGCCGCAAAGTTCACGGAAGGCGGGCGGATCACCCTGTCTGCGATGCGAGAGCAGCGAGAGGGAACCGGGTGGCTGACGTTCCGGGTGAGCGACACCGGCATCGGCATGAGCCCGGAGCAGCAGGCGCGATTGTTCGAGCGCTTCACCCAGGCCGACGCCTCGACCACGCGGAAGTTCGGCGGCACGGGCCTCGGCCTGTCCATCACCCGCGCGTTCGCGTCCATGCTGGGAGGCGACATCTCGGTCGCGAGCGAAGAGGGCCACGGCACCTCCTTCACGCTGCGGATGCCCGCATTCCTCGCTGGGACCGCCGCCGATGACGCCGCCTTAGCAGCCGCGGAAGCCGGTGAGCCGCAGGCGGGCGATGTCCTGTCCACGGACAGCATGGTCCTCGTGGTGGACGACGACCCAGCGACGCGCGACCTCGTCGCGCGCTTCCTCGAACGCGACGGTTTCAAGGTCGCCGTGGCCGTCGACGGGAGGGAAGGCCTCGCCCTGGCCCGGAAACTGAGGCCACGCGTGATCCTGCTCGACGTGACCATGCCGCAGTTGGACGGCTGGTCGGTCCTGCGCGCGCTTCGGAGCGATCCTGCGCTCGGGCATACGCCGGTCATCATGGTGACGGTGCTGGGCGAGCGAAACCTCGCGTTCTCCCTCGGTGCCACCGACTACCTTCAGAAGCCGGTCGATTGGGACGAGCTCCACGGGGTGATGGACCGGTTCCGTCCCCAGGCGAACGAGGGACCGTTGTTGGTCATCGACGACGATGCGGACGCCCGGGAGCGGATGTCGATCCGCCTGTCCCGTGAGGGCTGGCGGGTCGCGACGGCGGAGAACGGCAAGGCCGGCCTTGCCGCCGTCGCTGCAGAGAGGCCATGCCTGATCCTCCTCGACCTGATGATGCCCGAGATGGACGGCTTCACGTTCCTCAGCACCCTGCGGGCCAAGGCCGGGTGGGGCTCGATCCCGGTGGTCGTACTGACCGCCAAGGACGTTGACGGCGAGGACCGGCGGCGATTGGCCGGGCAGGCCGACCGCGTACTGCGAAAGGGGCAGGTCGGTCTCAATGAACTCCCCGCACTGCTGCGCCCCCTATTGTCGCCCCCCTCGGGTGACGTCCCATAGCGAACGGTCCGTCGACGGGAACGGACGCGTCCCGCCGTCCTTCCTGGCGAATGGGACGCATGAGAACCTCAGCCCTGAGGCGCGGCACGCGTCTACGGATCGGGACCGGGGATTCTCGGTTCGGCCGAACGCGCGTTCTCAATCCTCACGCAGATGCGCTCGTCCCTCTTGTGGACTGAGAATGGCTTCGTCACGACCGCCATGCCAGGGGACAGGTGACCGTTGCTCAACACAACGTGCTCGGGAACGGCCAGCTCGCGTCCGGCATGGCGGTCGTGATCAAACCGTTCCCGATTGAGTCCATGGCCGCCCGCATCCGCTCGATGATCGAGGGGCGCAATGAGCCGGCGGAGCACACGTGATGCCGCGTCCTTCACGGATCGGCAGGATCGCCATGGCCATCCCGGGAACCCTGCCTACTTCAGTGAGCAGATCCCGAGACGCGCGACGGGGGTACCCAGGCTCAGGACGAAGCTCTCGATGTCATTGACGAAGCGGATCGTGGGCTTGGTCGTCCTGGCCCTCATCCCGGCATTGGCCGTCCAGGGCTACAACGAGTACGCGCTGCGCGCCGCCCGCGCCGAGGCCGTCCGGAACGAGGCGATGCGTGCGGCCCGGAGCGTCGCGGCCGACCTCGGGCAGTTCGGACGCGGGGCAAGGCAGGTACTCGGCATCCTGGCTGGCTTGCCGGAGATCCGAGGCAAGGACGAACGGGCCTGCACCGCGTACCTGTCCACGGTCGTCGGGCAGGTACCCGGCTCCTTCTTCTTCGGCGTGGTCGAAGCGGACGGGCGCATCCGATGCAACACAATCGGGTCTCCGGCGGGGTCCTACTCGGTCGCCGACCGTTCGTATTTCAAGGATGCGATGCGTACCGGCGGGTTCGCCGTCGGGGAGGTCGTGACGGGGCGGGTCACCCACCGCCCGACCATCCAGTTCGCGCAGGCCATCGGCGACAGCGATGGCGACGGTCGCCCCGACGGAATGGTGATCACAAGCATCGATCTGTCCTACCTCGCGGCCCGGCAGGCCACCGCGGGGCTGCCGCCCGACGCGGCGCTCACGGTCGCGGACCGGAATGGCACGATCCTGGCCCGTCTGCCGGACCACGAGCGATGGGCGGGCAAGCCGCTGCCACCGACCTTCTGGACCGCCCTGAAGGAACACCGTGGGGGCGTGGCCGACCTTACCGGCTTGCTCGGCGACACCCGCATCACGGCGGTGGCCGGAGGCTCGTCCGACGCCCTCGATTCCATCACCGTGGCGGTGGGCCTGTCGCCGGCCACCGCCTTCGCGGACATCGACGCCGCGACCCGGCGCGGGATCGTGCTGATCGGCCTCGGTGCCGCCATGGCCATCATGGCCGCCCTCCTGGCCGGACGTGCCTTCATCCGCCGACCCGTGCGACGCCTGCTCGCGGCGGCCAGCGCCTGGCGCGCCGGCGAGTTGGGGGCACGCACCGGAATCTCCGGAAGCGGCGAGTTCGGGCAGCTCGGCGAGGCGTTCGATGCCATGGCCGCGTCGCTGCAGCGGCACGAGGGCGAGTTGCGCGACGAGGTCGCCCGCAGCCACGTCCTGCAGGAGCGGCAGACGATGATGCTGCATGAGCTGAACCACCGCGTCCGCAACACCCTGACGACCGTGCAGTCGCTGGCCCGACAGACCCGCCGCGACGACGACCGGGGCGAACGGCTGGAAGGGCGCATCCTCTCCCTGTCCAAGACCCACGACCTGCTGTCGCGCGACGATTGGGGCGGCGCCTCGCTGCGCACGGTTCTGGAGAACGAGCTCGCCCCCTTCCGGGACGACCAGGCGCACTGCTTCGCTCTTGAGGGGGCCGACCTCGACCTGCCGCCGCGCTACGTCCTGGCGCTCGGCATGACCGTTCACGAGTTGACCACCAACGCGGCCAAGTACGGCGCGTTGTCCAGCGAGGCGGGGCGCGTCGACGTTTCCTGGGACGTCGTCACCGGCGAGAGTGGCGCCAGGCGCCTTATCATGGAGTGGCGGGAGAGCGGAGGGCCGCCGGTGCAGGAGCCGGGCAAGCGCGGGTTCGGCACACGCCTGATCACGGGTGGGGTCAGCCGCGAGCTCGGCGGCATAGTCCAGCTGGAGTTCGCATCGCAGGGACTGCGCTGTAGCCTCGACGTTCCCCTCGACGAGCCGGACCGCTTCACATCGTTCAGCGAGGTCGCCGGCACGCGACCATTCGGCACGGCCTGAGCGCACGAAGGTCTTTCCACCGGAGGCGTGCCGCTGTCCGGTCCCATGACATGGGGATCCGGCCGGGCTGGTGGACGGCATGACATTGTAGGCTCTGACGAATGCGGGCAAACCCCTCCTAAGCCGGCCTCGTATCCGGAGTGGCACTAAGGGAACGATGGGCGGATTGATGTTCGGTCGGGACGAGCAGATCGAAAAGCGCAGGCAGGCCGAGATGGCCAGCTATGCCATTCTCGACACGCCTGCGGAGTCCGAGTTCGACGACATCGTTAAGGTTGCGTCCGATGCCTGCGGCATGCCGGTGTCGCTGATCTCGCTTCTCGACGGCGACCGGCAATGGTTCAAGGCCGAGACGGGCTTCGGCCAGTCCGAGACACCCCTGTCCCAATCGATCTGCGCTTACGCCGTGCAACAGGACGACGTCTTCGAGATCGAGGACCTGACCCGGGACGAACGAACGGCGGCCAATCCCCTGGTGACCGAGGGGCCACAGGTCCGGTTCTACGCCGGCGCTCCACTCAAGACCCCGGACGGCGTGGCCCTCGGTGCGCTGTGCGTCCTCGACACCAAGCCAAACAGGCTCACGCCCGCCCAGGCGTTCGTGCTGCGCACGTTGGCGCACCAGGTCGTCACCACCCTGGAACTGCGCCGGTCGCTCCGACTGCGCAAGGAGAGCGACCGGCGCAACAAGGCCATCCTTGAAAGCGCAGTCGATTACGCCATCGTCTCCATGGACCTGAAAGGCATGGTGACGAGCTGGTCCCCCGGCGCCGAACGCATCCTCGGCTGGTCCGAAGCGGAGATGTGCGGCAAGCCGGCCCATGTCTTCTTCACGGAGGACGACGTCTCGGCGGGCATCCCGGAGCAGGAGATGGCCTCTGCCCTCATGCACGGGCGCGGCACCGACGAGCGGTGGCACCTGCGCAAGGATGGAACGCTGTTCTGGGCCAACGGCGAGATGATGCCGCTTAGGGACGAGGACAGCCGCCACGAGGGCTTCCTCAAGATCCTACGGGACCGCACGGAACAGCGGAATGCCGCCGCCAAGGAGCAGGCTGACGCCGCCTTCATGCGGGGCGTGCTGACCTCTTCCGCCGATTGCATCCAGGTGCTCGATCCTGATGCCAGGCTGACCTTCATGAACGAGGGCGGCCTAGCCGTGATGGAGGCCGAAGACTTCAACCAGGTGCGGGGCTGCGACTGGACCGGGTTCTGGCATGGGCAGGCACGGGCCGACGCCAAGTCCGCTTTCTGGGAGGCGCTGTCCGGCGGCACCGGTCACTTCCAGGCACAAGCCGACACCCTCAAGGGCACGCCGAAGTGGTGGGACGTGCAGGTCACCCCGATCCGGGGAGCCGACGGCCAGCCCGAGCGTCTCCTGGTGGTCGCGCGCGACATCACCCGGCAGCGGGCCTCCGAACAGTTGATCGCGGACAGTGAGAAGCGCTGGCGCGGTCTGTTCGAGGGCATGCAGGAAGGGTTCTTCAGCGGCGAGATCATCCGCGACGAGAAGGGCCGGCCTTTCGATTATCGCTTCGTCGAGGTCAACCCGGCCTTCGCCGCACAGTCCGGCATGCCGGCCGAGACCGTGGGACGCACGATCCGCGAGCTCATCCCGGACATTCCCGATTGGCCGATAGAGACCTACGCGCGGGTGGTCGAGACCGGCATCCCGGAGGTGTTCGACATCGCGGTGCACGAACTCGGACGCGTTTTCGAAGTTCGTGCCTATCGCGAGACCGAGACGCGCTTCGCCGCAATGTTCATCGATATCTCTGACCGCAAGCGCGCGGATGACCGGCGAACGGCCCTCGTCGAGCTCGGCGACCGGCTGCGCAACACGAGCGATCCGGCCGAGATCGCGAGGGTCGCGGCGGAGATTCTTGGCCGGACGCTGGGCCTGTCCCATGCCGGCTACGGTGCCGTCGACCACGAGCGTGAGACCATCCTCATCGACCAGGGATGGACGGCACCGGGGTTGCCGAGCATCGGCGGCCGGCACGGATTCCGTGACTACGGCTCGTACATCGAGGCCCTGAAGGGCGGCCATGCCGTGATCATCGACGATGTCACGGGCGATCCTCGGACCGCCTCCGATGCCGGCGCCCTCGCGGCCCTTCACGTGCGTTCGCTGCTCAACTTGCCGCTGATGGAGCACGGTAGGTTCGTGGCGTTGCTCTATGCCCTGAAGGATGCCCCGTATGCCTGGAAGCCCGAGGAGATCAGCTTCGCCAACAACATCGCGGACCGGACCCGGGCCGCCCTGGCCCGGATCGATGCGGAGGAACGACAGCAAACACTGAACCTCGAACTCAGCCATCGCATGAAGAACATGCTGGCGATGGTCCAGTCCATCGCCACCCAGACAATGCGAACGGCGAGCGATCTCGATACCGCCAAGGAGGTCCTGGCCGGTCGGCTGATCGCGCTGAGCAGGTCGCACGACCTGCTGCTTGGCGGAGCGGTCGGAGCGGCCCCGGTCGAGGTCCTGATCGGAAGCGCCCTCCAGACCCACGAGGACAATCAGGGCCGGTTCAAGTTGGAGGGACCGACCTTCACCGTCGGGGCCAGGGCGGCGATGTCGCTGTCGCTCATCCTGCACGAGCTTGCGACCAACGCGGCCAAGTACGGGGCACTCTCGACGGCGAACGGCCAGGTGTCGATCACATGGCAGCTACGGGACGTGGGCGACGAGTCCCATTGCGCCCTGCGCTGGTCGGAGGCGGGAGGTCCCGCCGTGGTGCCGCCGACTTGCACCGGCTTCGGATCGCGGTTGATCGGGCGGGGCTTGGCCGGCAACTTCGGAGGCGAGGTCGACCTGTCCTATCCCGCCACGGGCGTCGTCTGCACCATCGACGCGCCACTCAGGGGGCTGCAGGCCGAGGATACGCCCGCGACCAACCACTAGCTGACCAGGCGCGATTTTTCGGACCGTGCCCCGAGCTTTCGTGACCCTTTTGTCCCTAGGTGGGAGGCACCATTGCGACGCCCACCGTCGCGGACGGCGCGATTTCCACCTTGCGCCTCCTTAACATCATCCCTCGTGCGCGGGGTGGTAACTTCACCTGCGTCAATCCCGTGGATCGGATCGCGACCGGCCGAAAGCTGACAACCTTCGACAGCTGTCGGCAGGCGTGGGACGCCTGGGCATGTCAGGCACGCCCACCCGCAACATCGCCCCGACGCCTCGGAAGGCGGTCGAATGTTCGAGTCGGAGATGACTTCGTGCTGATCCAAGTGTCCTTGCATCCCGGGAGGCGCGCCTGATGGACGGCGAGGTCTGCGACGCGATCAGCGGAAACGGAACGGCGTGAGAAACCCGACGCATCCGGCACATGCCCGCTAGTTGCAGAAACCTGACGCTTGGTGCCTGCGCCGAACGTCCGTACCGGGTGGCAAGCGGACCCTGCCCCATCGCCTCTAAGCGGACAGTGGGTTAGGATCGGCGCATCTTTTCCTTGCCGCCCTCGATCATCGAGCGGATGCGTGCGGCCATGGTCTCAATCGGAAACGGCTTGGTCAGGACCGCCATCCCCGGCGCGAGGTGCCCGTTGCCGAGAAGTGCGTTCTCGGCGTAGCCGGTGACGAACAGCACCTTCAGGTCCGGCCGCGACACGCGAGCCGCATCGGCCATTTGGCGCCCGTTCATGCCGCCGGGCAGGCCTACGTCCGTGACCAGCAGGTCGATGCGCACGTTCGATTGCAGCACCTTGAGGCCAGCCGCGCTGTCACCCGCCTCGATGGCCGTGTAGCCGAGATCTTCGAGGATGTCGGTGACGAGCATGCGCACGGACGGCTCGTCGTCCACCACCAGCACCGTCTCACCCTGCTCCGAACGGGGCAGCATGGCGAGCTTGGCGGTCGGATCATCGACCTCGACCTCTCCGTAGTGGCGCGGCAGGTAGATGCAGATCGTGCTTCCCTCGCCGACCTCGGAGTAGATCCGCACCTGCCCGCCTGACTGCTGGGCGAAGCCGTAGATCATTGAGAGGCCGAGCCCGGTGCCCTCCCCGATGGGCTTCGTCGTGAAAAACGGCTCGAACACCCGTGCGACCACCTCCGGCGCCATGCCGGTGCCGGTGTCGGTCACGCACAGCGACAGGTACTGCCCTTCCGGCATATCGAGTTTGCGGGAAGCGCGCTCATCGAGCCACTTGTTGGCCGTCTCGACGGTGATGCGCCCCCCATCTGGCATAGCGTCGCGGGCGTTGATGCAGAGGTTGAGCAAGGCGTTCTCAAGCTGCGGGGGATCGACCAGCGCGGGCCAGAGCCCGGAGGCGCCGACCACCTCGACAGGAATGCCCGGTCCGACCGTGCGCTGGACCATCTCGTGCATGCCGGCGACGAGCCGGTTCACGTCGGTGGGCTTCGGGTCCAGGGTCTGCCGGCGCGAGAAGGCGAGGAGGCGATGGGTCAAGGCGGCAGCGCGCTTCGACGCACCCTGCGCCACCGCCATGTAGCGCTCGACATCGTTGAACCGGCCCTGCTGCATGCGGTTCTGCATCATCTCTAGCGAACCCGAGATGCCCGCCAGCAGGTTATTGAAGTCGTGCGCCAAACCGCCGGTTAGTTGGCCCACCGCCTCCATCTTCTGCGATTGGCGTAACGCTTCCTCGGCCGAGCGAAGTTCTTGAACACGCTCCGAGACCTGTTGTTCGAGCGCATCGTTCAGTTCGCGCAACGCGACCGCTGCCCGGTTCTGCACGGTGACATCGTAACCGCCGACAAATATGCCGCTGATCGCGCCGTCATCGTTGCGGATTGGCTGGTACAGAAGATCGATGAAGCGGTCTTCGTCGTCGTCACCGAAGCGGATCGGGATGGCTCTGGCCGAGAAAGGCTCGCCAGTCGCATATACGCCGTCTAGCAATTCAAAGAAGCCTTGTCCCACGATGTCCGGGAACAAGTCACGCACGCCGTGCCCGAGGTAGCTGCGCTCACCCGCTATCGTCACGTAGGCTTCGTTGACGTATTCGTAGATGTGCGTCGGACCGTTCAGCACAGCGACGAAGCCGGGCATCTGTTGCAAGAGAAGGCGGTGGCGCGCCTCGCTGCTCTGCAGCGCCTTCTCGGCTTTGTGCTGGTTTGTCATCTCCGTGGCGAGGAGCAGCACGCCCGCGAACTCGCCAGTCTCGCCCTGGACGGGGGAGAAGCTGTAGGTCCAGGTGGTCTCCTCGTCTCGGCCGTGCCTGTGCATCACCATCGACAGGTTCTCGATGGCGAAGCCTTCACCTGTGGTCAGCACCTCCGCCACCTGCGGTCCAAGGATCGGTGCGATGTCGGTCAGCACCTCCGGCATCGGACGCCCGAACGCAGCCGGATGCCGGTCGCCGAGCGCGGCTCCATAAGCGTCGTTGTAGAGCAGCCATTGCTCCGGCCCCCAATACAGCGCCGCGATGCCTTTGGCGTTCAGCACAAGCGATAGGGAGGAGCGTAGCGACTGCGGCCATGTTGAGAAGTCACCGAGCGGCGTGACCGACCAATCGGTCTCGCGCACGAGGCGGCCCATCGCGCCACCGCCAATCATGGGCGGGACGGCCTTCTGCATGGTCAACGGCATCGTATCAGGCACGAGCGTTGCCACGGTCTGCCATGGGTGTCTTTGCAGCTTCGTGGGTCCCTGCCTCATCGCGGTCGAGCAAGCGCAGGGCGGCGCGCACGACCTCGCTGGTGCTCGCGAAGCGGCCTGATCGCAGGCACGTCTGGATCAGGTCGTCCTGCTCCTGCGTGATCGAGACGGTGATGGTTCTGCGCACGGACATGATCGGGCTGTGCCCTGTAAGAGCTAGCCTTACAAGTCACGAACTTGTCGCGGTGATGGAGCGCCCGAGAGCGGACCTTCCAAAGTTCTGCAATGGGTCGAGGCTGTGTCAAAAGTCCCATCTGAGATAGACTTGCCGCCTCATCTGCGGAGGCCAGCATGGGTCGGTTCGTCGAAGGACAGGATCGTCGGCAGTCTTGGTTGCTGCCCAGTTCGCTGGACGACTACGTCACCGCGGACAATCCGGTTCGGGTGATCGAGGTCTTCATCGACGAACTCGATCTGGGCGCCCTCAGCTTCACCCGCTTCGAGCCCGCAGCGACGGGGCGGCCTGCGTATGATCCGGCCACGCTTCTGAAGCTCTACCTCTACGGCTATCTCAACCGGGTGCCGTCGAGCCGGCGGCTTGAGCGGGAGGCACAGCGCAACATCGAGGTGATGTGGCTGACCGGTCGCTTGGCTCCCGATCACAAGACGATCGCCAACTTCAGGCGCGACAACGGGCCTGCGATCCAGGCGGCCTGCCGGCAGTTCGTGGTGCTGTGCCGGGATCTGCAGCTCTTCGCCGGTGCAACCGTCGCCGTGGACGGATCGAAGTTCAAGGCGGTCAACAACCGGGACCGCAACTACACCGTGGCCAAGGTCGCCAAGCGCCTGGAACAGGTGGATGCCAGCATCGCCCGCTACCTCGCGGCGCTTGACCGGGCGGATCGGGAGGTCAACGACGTGCCCGAGGCACGGACGCAGCGGATTGGCGAGAAGATCGCCGCCCTACGCCGCCAGATGGCCTTCCTGCGCGAGATGCAGGAGCAGGTAGAGGCCGCGGACGACGGACAGGTCTCGCTGACCGACCCGGACGCGCGCTCGATGGCGACGAGCGGGCGCGGCACCGGCATCGTCGGGTACAACGTCCAGATTGCGGTCGATCCCGAGCATCATCTCGTCGTCGCCCATGAGGTCGTCAACGAGGGTCACGACCGAACCCAGCTCGTGCCGATGGGCGGTCGGGCCAAGCAGGCCATCGGCGCGGAGGAGGTCACGGTCCTGGCCGATCGCGGCTACTACAGCGGCGACGAGGTTCTGGCCTGCGAAGGCACGGGCATCCTGCCGGCCATGCCGCGGGCCGACACGTCGGGTCGAGCCAAGAAGGGGCTCTTCGTGCGCGCCGACTTCGTCTACGACGCTGCGGCTGATCACTACGTCTGTCCCGCCGGCGCTGTACTGACGAAGTCCAACGCGCGCTCCGATCGACACGGTGACATCGACCACTACCGCAACCTGGACGCCTGTCATGGCTGCGCGATGCGAGCGCGCTGTACGACTGAAAAGTTCAAACGCTTCAAGCGCTGGAAGCACGAGGCAGTACTGGAGGCCATGCAGAGGCGGCTCGACGCCATGCCTGACGCCATGGCGGTACGACGCGCCACGGTCGAGCACGTCTTCGGGACGTTGAAAGCCTGGATGGGCAGCACACCCTTCCTAACGAAGGGACTAAAAGGTGTGCGAACCGAGATGAGCCTCGCGATCCTCGCCTACAACGTGAAACGGATGATCCGCCTGTTCGGCGCAACCTGGCTCATCCAGGCCATTCGAGCCTGAAGCGGTCGACCGCGCCGCCGTCATCATCCTGCCGACCAGCGCTGGCGACCACGATCAATGCGTTTTGACACAGCCTCGGTCGGGAGCGGACCCAGGGCATGGGTTCCATCCGTCAGATTTCGACCCCTAGAGCGTTTTCGGTTCGCGCTGAGTCGATGCAGCGGGGTTCACACAGAGGTGACGGGCTGATTCACTGATCGCTCTGGAGAAGGAGCGACGGATGGGACGACCCTACAGCCAGGATTTGCGCGAGCGGGTGGTGGAAGCCGCTGCAACGACCTCCCGCCGGCAGGCGGCTGCGCGGTTCGGGGTCGGCATCGCCACTTCGATCCGCTGGATGGCCGCGCTCACGGCGACCGGGACGGTGGCCGCTCGTCCGCAAGGGCGGGCGCGCCGCTCGAAGCTCGACCCGCACGAGGCGTTCCTGCGCGGCCTGATCGACGGACAAGACGACGTCACCCTTGAGGAGATGCGCGCTCGGCTCCGGGACGAGCACGACCTCACGGTCGGGCTCGGCACCCTGTGGAGTTTCCTCGACGCACGCGATCTCACCTACAAAAAAAGACAGCACACGCCGCCGAGCAGGAACGCCCGGACGTGAAAGCGGCGCGCGAGGCCTGGTTCGAGGGCCAACCCGATCTCGACCCCGCGCGCCTGGTTTTCCTCGACGAGACCTGGACGGCCACCAACATGGCTCGCACCCGCGGGCGTTCGCCACGCGGCGAGCGGCTTCGCTCGCCCATCCCGCACGGTCACTGGAAGACCACGACCCTGGTCGCCGGCCTGCGCCTGTCCGGGATCGCCGCGCCGTTCGTGCTCGATGGGCCGATCTACCGCGACGCCTTCCAGGCCTACGTCGATCAGGTCCTGGTGCCCGAACTCGCCCCCGGCGACATCGTCGTCATGGACAACCTCGGCAGCCACAAGGGACCGGCCGTGCGGGCGGCCATCGAGGCGGCAGGCGCGCGGCTCCTGTTCCTCCCGCCCTACTCGCCCGACTTCAACCCCATCGAGATGGCGTTCTCGAAGCTGAAGGCACTGCTGCGCAAGGCGGCCGAACGCACCGTCGAGAGCTTGTGGTCGGCCATCGGACGCCTCGTCGACACCGTCACACCCCACGAGTGCGCGAACTTCTTCGCAGCCGCAGGATACGAACCAGATTAAACCGAAAACGCTCTAGGGCTGGCTCCGCTGACCGTAATCCTGGTTCCGGAGCGCCTGGATCTCGGCGTCCCGGGCCGCCAGAGCCCTCCGGGCTTCCATCTGGGTCATGACCAGACCGGCGAGCGAACGCAGGCATTCCGCCTGTTCCTCCGTGAGGCCGAAAGGCCGGGGTTCCGTGTCGATGACGCAGAGGGAGCCCAGCGTGTGGCCGGTCGGCGTCAGCAAGGGAGCGCCGGCGTAGAAACGGATGTGCGGTTCGCCGGTCACCAGGGGGTTGGCCTGGGTGCGTGCATCGTTCTTGAGGTCCGGTATCACCAGCAGATCATGCTGTCCGAGGACGTGGACGCAGACCGAGGCGTCGAGGTCGGTCTCGCAGGCGGCGAACCCCGAGCGCGCCTTGAACCATTGGCGGTTCCCCGCCACCAGGCTCACGAGTGCGACCGGCGCGGAGCAGAGCGCGCGTGCCAAAACGACGATGGCGTCGTAGCCGGGCTCGGAAGACGTATCCAGGATGGCGTACTCATCGAGGGCCCCGAGGCGCTCTGGATTGAACGCTTCCCGGGAGGTGTCGGGACGTTGCGTCACGCTTGGGCTTTCGTATCGGTGGGCATGGGAGCGGGGAGCGCGAGGACACGTCGCAGGACCTGGGCGACCTGGGCGGCCGAATAGGGTTTGTGGACGAGTTCGAAACCGTGGCTGTCCTCCCGGGCGAGGACGTGGCTGTAGCCGGATGCCAGCACCACCGGCATCCAGGGCAGACGAAGCCTCAGGATCTTGGCCATCTCCAGGCCACCCATGCCCGGCATGACCACGTCCGAGAACACCGCCAGGAAGCCTGCGCCGTCGGCGCCCAGCCGTTCCAGGGCGTCCTCGGCGTTCACCACCCATTCCGGCAGGTAGCCGATGTCCTCCAGGATCTGCGTGCAGAAGCGGCCGACCTCCAGATTGTCCTCGACGACGAGGATGCGTTGCCCAAGGCCCACGGGAGACGCGTCAGGACCGATCTCGCATGGACGAGCCGTGACCGAGGGAGGAGGCACCTCGGGAAGGTACAGGGTGAAGGTGGTGCCGAGCCCGGGTCGGCTGTCGACGTCGACGTCGCCGCCGGACTGTTTGGCGAACCCGAAGACCTGGCTGAGACCGAGGCCCGTTCCACGACCGACCTCCTTGGTGGTGAAGAACGGCTCGAAGATATGCGCGAGGATATCGATGGGGATGCCCGAACCGGTATCGGTCAGCAGAACCGCCACGAAGGGTCCATCCGATCCTTCGTGGCTGCGGATCGTCGGCATCGGCTGACCCGACCGGACGCGGAGGGTCAGCGTGCCGGCACCGTCCATGGCGTCGCGGGCGTTGACCGCCATGTTCACCAACGCGGTCTCGAACTGGTTCGCATCGGCCCGGATGAAGCAGGGTGAATCCGGCACGTCGATGCCGACGCGGATACGCGCACCGCTCACCGTGTCCAGCATGTCCGCCACCGCGGCCAGCCGCTGTCCGACGTCGAAGACCTCAGGCTTCAGCGACTGCCGACGCGCGAAGGCGAGAAGTTGGCCGGTGAGCTTGGCGGCCCGATCCACGGTCTCCGAGACGGCGTTGATGTAGCGGCTACGTCGCTCCTCGGGCAGGTCCGGCCGGCGCAGGAAGTCGACCGACGAACGGATGATGGTCAGGAGGTTGTTGAAGTCGTGCGCCACGCCGCCGGTGAGCTGCCCGATGGCGTCGAGCTTCTGCGACTGGCGCAGGTCCTGTTCCATGCGCTCGCGCTCGGCCGCCTCGGCGACGAGCCGAGCGTTCGCCTGGGCGAGCTCGGCGGTTCGCGCCACCACTTGGGCTTCCAACGACGCGCCCGCCTCCCGCAGAAGGGTGGCCTGGGCATCCAGCTCCGCGTAGAGGGCGACCACGCCCCGATTGGTCTCGCTCAACTCGCGATTGAGCCGCTGCGTCTCCTCCTCGCGCTCGGCGAGGGCGGCGAGGCTTCGCATCAGCTCGCGGTTCTGCTCGCGCAGGGCCGTCGTCGGCTCGTCGAGCCGGGCGCGGGCGACGTCCTCCGCCATCGCCGCGAGACGGGTGCCCGTGAACGCGTCGTGGTCCATCGGAATGCGTTTGCCGAAGGTCACCACGGTCCCGCTTCCGGTGACCGATTCAATGTCGAAGCGATCCATCAGGCGGCGCGAGCCGGTGATGCCGATGCCTAGCCCTGTCGGGGACCGGTAGCGCCCTTCCAGAACCGCTTCGAGGTCCGCGATGCCGGGACCCGCGTCGGCAATCCGAACCGTCAGGGATTGCCGCCCATCCGCATCGTCGACCCCGTACTCGACGCGGCCGCCGCCGGCGTAGGCGTAGGCGTTGCGCGCGATCTCCGACACGGCCGTGGCGATGCGTGTCTGGTCCTGGAGACCGAAGCCGAGGCGCTCGCTCAGGCTCCGCACGCGCTGGCGCACCGATGCGATGTCCTCCTCCCGCTCCACCAAGGTCGTGAGGAGGCGCCATTTCATGGGGCGGCTCCCCGTACGACAAGGACGGTGGCGTCGTCGCGGGGGCGGGAGAAGTCCCGGTAGAGCACGCCGGCCACGAGGCTCGGGTGGGCACCGGAAAGACCGGGGTAGGCTTCGAGCGAACAGCCGGAGGCGAGGCCGTCCGACCACATCAAGAAGAGCCCGTCGGGCCCGAGTTCGTACTGGTACTCGTGGATGCGCTTGGCGACATGCCCTGCAGTCCCGGCGAGGCTGACCGTCCGCTTGATCCCGGACGCGACGACTGCGCCCGTCACGTTTCCGATGCCGGCGAAGGTGAGGATGCCGGCGTCCCGGTCGTAGCAAGCCACTGAGACGGCGCCGCCGCGGGTATGTCGAAGGCCCGCATGGATCGCGGCCAGGATCGTGCCCGGCGCCTCGTCCCGGTGGCGATGGAACAGGCGGACCGCTTCCTCGGATGCCTTCGCGGCTTCGGGGCCGTGGCCGAGTCCGTCCGCAACGATGGCGGTCCAGCCACCGGATCTCTCGCGGACCGCGTAGGCGTCCCCATTCGCGGTCTCCCCCCGCAACGGGACCGTCACCGCGCCGAACGGCGGCAGTTCATCCGTGGTCGTGCCAGGGGAGCTCGGGGAAGCGCCGATGCGCGACAGCACGACCGTGCCCTTGCCTGGCGAGGAAGCGAGGTCGAAGGCATTCGACAGGCGCCGAACCGCACCAAGCCCGGTGCCCGCACTCCCTCCGGTCGAGTGCCCGTCCCGGAGGGAGGCGCCGGGATTGGACAGGCCGGGTCCCTTGTCGATGGCGAGCACTTCGACGCCTGTGCCGGTCGCGTCCTCGTAGGTGCCGAGCAGGAGCTCGCCGGGCACCCCGTACTTGACGATGTTCGTGGCAAGCTCGGTCACGACGATGGCGACGCGTCCCGCCGCCGTCTCACCGAAGCCGATGCCCTGCGCAACGGCCACGGCGCGCCGTCGCGCCTCGGCCACCTGGCTACCCTCCGTCATCATGACCGAAAGCATGTTCACTTCCAGCGCGCGATGGTGACACGGGTCCCGACCCCGGGCGTCGATGCGATGTCGAACTCGTTCGAGAGGCGCTTGGCACCGCCCAACCCCAGGCCAAGGCCGCCGCCCGTCGTGTAGTGGTCGGTGAGCGCCTTCTCGATGTCCGGAATGCCCGGCCCCTGGTCCTCGAAGGTCAGACGCAGCCCCTTGCGGGTGCCGACCTGCTCGATCTCCGCACGGACGTCCCCTCCGCCGCCGTAATCGAGCGTGTTGCGGGCGAGTTCGCTGGCCGCGGTGATGATCTTCGTCTGGTCGACGAGGCCCAGTCCAATCTCGACGGCGAGCGCGCGGACCCGCTGCCGTACGCGCACGACGTCGTCGCCCGAACGAATGGGAAGGGTCTCAGTCTTCGTGACCGGCACGGTCGCTCCCGAGGCCGTCGCCATCGTCCTCGGAGAAACGGGCCTGGATCAGGGCCATGCCACGTTCGACGTTCAAGGCCGTTCGGATACCGGTGAGTTCAAGCCCGAGCTCGACCAGCGTGATGGCAACCGCCGGACGCATGCCGACCACGACGGTCTCGGCATCCAGGATGCGTGAGACCGCGGCGATGTTCACGAGCATGCGTCCGATGAAGGAATCGACGATTTCGAGCGCCGAGATCTCGATCAGCACGCCCCTTGCACCGTGGCGCGCGATCATCGCCGTGAGATCCTCCTCCAGGGCGAGGGCGAGGCGGTCGTGCATGTCGACCTGGATGGTGACGACCAGCGCGCCGCCAATCTTGAGGATCGGGATGCGGTCCATGGGTCTCAGCGCGCCCCTTCGATGGCGGCGGGCGGCTTCACGCGTGTCACGACGCGTCCGGTGCGCTTGAGGGCGAGGGCAAAGGCATCCGCGAGGGTCGACTTCGAGACGACGTTGAGCTCGACCCCAAGGTGCACCATCGTCTGCGCGATCTGCGGCCGGATGCCGGAGACGATGCAGTCGGCACCCATCAGGCGGGCGGCGGCCACCGTCTTCAGGAGGTGTTGTGCCACAAGGGTGTCGACCGTCGGGACGCCAGTGATGTCGATGATGGCGATCTCCGCCTCCTCGTCGACGATGGCCTGGAGGAGGTTCTCCATCACAACGCCGGTGCGTGCGCTGTCGAGGGTGCCGATCAGCGGCAGCGCCAGGATGCCGTGCCAGAGCTTGACCACCGGGGTCGAGAGTTCGGCGATCTCCTGGCTTTGGCGTCCGATCACCTCCTCACGGCTTGCGAGGTACACCTCCATGGTGTGCAGGCCGAGCTGGTCGAGCACCTTGCTCGCCGACCACATCCCGGCCGCTGCCTCGGCGACGTCGTCCGTGCAGACCCGCTTCAAGCCATCGAAGATCGGTTCCTTGAGGGACAGGACGAAGTTGGCCGTATCGGTCGGGGTGAACCCTTGCAGCGCGCGCGAACGCGACACGTCCGTCAGGGTCTCGCGCAGCGGGGCATAGGCATCCGTGTCGGTGTCCGTGCCGCCCGCCGCCAGGGCCTCGCGGAGTTGGCCGAGTACCGTCCGCGCCTGGGTCTGGAGTTCGGCCTCGCGGATGCGGCCCGTATGCAGGGAGGTCCCAGCCTTGAGGAACCCGATCCAGGCTTCGAGGATCGCGGCTTCCTCGTGCGTGACGGTCCTGACCAAGACCTCGGTACCGTCGGTCGCCATGGCAGTCCTCGGAAAAGTTTTTGTCTCGTTGCCAAACGCTGTAGCTCAACGAAGAACGGTATGAAACCCGATTACGTGCTGATCTTTCTAGAGAAAAAACCTCCGTCGCTCGATCATCAAAGTCCAAAAAGGCTCCTCTCAGGGCGTCTTCGCAATCCATAGACGATCCGTAGCGGCGCCAGATCAGCTAATCGGCGTGATCGAGCCGAGCCGTCGCCGTCCACACACGGCCGGTGCCGCGCCCATGACGCTGACATCGCCGATTGGGATCTTGGCCGAGGGGCTTCGCCGTCCGATTGCCGACAGTTCGGCTTCGGCTCCGAGCGGGCGTCAGACCACGGTGACCATGCCGGGGATAAATCCGGTATCCTCGTCCATATGGCCTTGTGGGTTGCAGACGATGCGGGTCTGGCCGATCCGGTAGTCAGAATGCCGGTGGACGTGCCCGTGCACCCACAGGTCCGGCCCGTGCCCCTCGATGATGTCCGACAGGTCGGAGGCGTCGCACCAGGCAAGGTGCGCGTGAACCGACGGCAGGCTGTCCTGGTGCGGCGCGTGGTGGGTCACGACCACGGTGGGGCCGTCATGGGCTTGGGAGAGTTCGGCATCGAGGAACGCGCGCGTTCGCCGGTGCATCGCCAGGACGTCCCCCGGCTCGATCCGATGCCTTGAGCTCCGCCCGGTGCGGATGCGGCGGTAGTCGACCATACCATCCCGGCCCTGGGCGCTGCGCATGCCATGCGTCAGGCTGAAGGACCCGAGCCGGAAGTCGGTCCAGAGCGTGCCGCCGAGGTAGCGGGTACCGCCGAGCGCTACCGCATCGTCCAGTAGGAGCGTTATCCCGAGCGCGGCGGCCCGGTCGCGTCCTCGCGAAATCTGGTCGTGGATCGTGTAGCGCTCCTCGCCGCGGTCCCACCAGAAGTCGTGGTTGCCGGGCACGTAGACGACGGGGACGCCCGGCAGGCGCTCGCCGAGCCAGTCCAGGGCCCGCAAGAGCGGCATGTGGACGTCGCCCGCGACCACGGCCACGTCGAAGCCGCCGGCCGGCGTGTGGGCGGTGGGGTCCCAGGCGTTCTCGGGGCAGTCCTGGTGTAGGTCCGAGAAGATCCAGAGTCGTTGGGGGGCGGTCATCGCTCGCTTCCCGCGGCCATGGCGTTCTCGGCGAGGCGCAAGCGGATCTCGCCCAGGGTCACCGGCCTGAAGCCGAAGCAGTCGACGCCGACGTCAGTGCTGGTCGCCGTGCCGTGCAGGCTGCCGTGCGAATGTCCGTAGAGGTGGAGGTCGCCGTAGTGCTGGCGCGGCCAGACACGATGGGCGTAGTGGGAGCACCAGACCCCGGTGGTGCTGCCGTCAGCGTTCTCGACGACGACCCTGATGACGTCGACGACGGGTCCGTCCCAAGGCAGCCGCGAGGCGATCTTATCGTGGTTGCCTCGCACGAGCCTCCGGTTTCCGATGAGACGGCGAAATACGCTTCGGGCGCGCGCCTCCGGGCAGCGGTAGCAGAAGTCGCCGAGGTGCCAGACGGTGTCCTCGGGGCGCACGACGGCGTTCCAGTTGGCGACCAGGGTCTCGTCGTGCTCCTCGATGGAGGCGAACGGTCGGGGGGGCAGCATCCTGTTGGAGAGGATGCTGGCGTGGCCGAAATGGGTGTCGGCGATAAAGAATTGGGTCACGGAAGCCTCTCAGAATCGGAGGTTTCCGCACGTGTCGGCACTCCGGGATCAGTCGGTCGGGTGGCGGTGCGCGCGTATCATCGGAGGGCTCCTTTAAGGGCGGCGAAGGTGACCTGGCCGGTTCCGATAGGCAAGGTCGGAAATGCGGATCCACAGCGAAGGCGATCACGACCGCGGAAGCTTCGAAAAACTCGCTCGAAAACCCCTTTGATATAGCTTTTGGTTGGAAGCCTCGGTCAACTCCAGGTAGGCGACGAAGCACCTCTGGCCAGCTAAGCTGCTGGCTCGACACTTGGGCGCCTAGGAGCTGATCTTTTCCAAATGACGATTGTCACGCGCCATGCCCTACGCGTCTACGCGGCCCTCTCAGGGTTGAAGGCAGACAATGGCGGTGACGTTGTCGATGCCCTCATCCCGTTCATGGAGCCCGTCCTTGGGCTGATGCACGGCAAGGTGTTCGACCCCGGGTTACTCGCGCTTGGCGTGCAGCGGTTATACGGGTGGCGCTTCAACCGTGATGTCGCCGAGCAGTTCGCCGGCCGCCTGCTATCGAAGGGCTATCTGAAGCGAGCAGCCCGCAACATCCTGGTCGTCGAGTTCGAGCCCGGTCCCCGGCAGGACGATGGCGAGATCGAGATCGCGACCATCCTGGAACGAGTTACGAACGAGTTCGAGGATTTCCCACCGAAGGTCACCGACCTATTCCAATTCAACCTCGACCGAGACGAACTCAAGGATGCATTGATCCGCTTCCTCATTTCGCTCGACGCCTACACGGAGCGCGCCTTCGTTGAGCAGGTCGAGCGGATGAAGCTGGACCTCGACCGCCGCTCCTTCCTCGATCAGTTGGACGAGGGCGGCAAGCCGCTGACGCCGGAGACCCGGTATCTCTGCGCGCGGTTCGTGAAGCACCTCGTTAAGGAGAAGCCGGAGTTCGTGCCGCATCTTGCGCGGCTGGCCTCCATCGCGCTGCTCACGGAGGTGGTGCAGGATTTCATCAAGCCGACCGGACCGGCCGCGCGATCCGACCTAACGCTGATCCTCGACGCGCCGGTCGCCCTGAACCTCGTGGGCCTATCCGGCGCCGAGGCCCAAAGGGACATCGCCAATGTCGTAGAGTCCCTTCGGGCGCTAGGCTGCTCATTCATCGTGTTCCCGGTTAGTTGCGAGGAGATGACCCGCAACCTTTCCAGCATGCTGGCGAACTCGCTTCCGGACCGGCACGGGCCGACCCATGACGCGATGCGCAAGGGCGAGATCAACGAGGACTTCGTCCGGTCCGTACTAAACAATCCAGAACGTGCGTTAGGTTCGGTCGGCGTGACTGTTCGGCCCCTGGAGCTCGGCAACTTCCCTGCCGGCGCGCGGCACTTCGACAAGGACACGTACGAAGACTTCTTCGCCGGTATCACTTGGAAGCACGGCTCGGTCGATGCCCGCGAGCACGATGCGACCTGTGCCGCCCTTACCATGCGGCTTCGGTCCGGCACCCGGCGTGTCGACCTTCTCGCGTCCAAGTTCGCCTTCGTGACCACCAACCCGATGTTTGTCCGTTACGCGCGCGACTTCTGCCGCCAGAACCGCCTGATCAATGCGCAGCAGGTGCCGCCGGTCATTCTCCAGCGCGAGGTGTCGACCACGGCATGGCTAAGGACAGGCCTGAGCGGGGCTGGCGGCGAGCTAGGTCGGGAAATCCCGCGAAGCCACCTGATCGCCTCCTGCGAGCAGGTGCTCCGCCCGCGACGGGAGGTGGTGAGGGCCGTCCACGACAAGCTGCGGGAGTTCGCTCCAGACAAGGCCGCCCAGTACGAGCTCCTGCTGGCCGATCAGCGCAGCGTTCAACGTTTGATGGATGAGACCTTGAACGTGGAAGCCCTCGTCACCGCGGAAAGTGCCGAGAAGCTGCTCGACGAGATGAGGCGTGCCACCGCCCAGGAGGTGCATGACGAGTATGACCTCAAATTTCGGCAGCAAGCCCAGCGGCATGGCCAGCAAAGGAAGAAACTGGATGAGCAAGCCGCTGCTAAGCTTCTGGCGGAGCAGGCGGCGGCGGAGTCAGTGCTTGCCGAGAAGGAGAACGTCCTACGGGTGAACGCCAAGCGGCTGCTCGAACTCGAAGCGGAACGAGAGCATCTCCGGAGCGAGGCATTCGCGGCCCGGGCGCGCGATGCCGCTCGCGTCGACGCGGCGATTGCAATCGTCAACCGGGGGACACGCCGACTGGAGCGGACGCTGTTGTTCGTCCTATGGGGATTAGCCCTCGTTGCCTTCGCAGGCAGCACGCTCGGGATCGCGACAAACCAATATGCTGTCTTCGGCGCCGTCGCCGTCATGGCCGTGATCGGCGTCTACCAAACGATCCAGGAAACTCGGCAGAAACCGAAGTTCGGATTCGAGAACATTCTCAACACCTCTGCACGCCGAAGCCTTCGGAAGCGCTTGAAGTCCCTCCACCTGGACGAACACGCCTATGAGGCGGCACTGAAAATCGACTACGGCCGAGTCGGATGGAAGGAGGGGGCGCGTGAACAGGCCATCGCTCTCCTACACCCGCTCGCCGTGACCCTGGCCTCCGAAGGCAGATAGACGCAACCCGCCAGGTAGCGGGCAGCCTCTGTAGGTTCATCGCTCCAGTGCCCAGGCGGCTCATCGGCGAGGGACGCCCAATGCCGCCATGGAGACTTAGGGCGTTGAGGCCGCGGACGCGCCCGACCCGTCGATCACGCCCGGGGCCGTGCCGAGCCCCCAGACCTCGACGGCCGCCTCCGCGATCCACCTCTGCCGGGCCTCGATGGCAGCTTTGTTCCAAACGGGGGACGGGTTCAGGCGCTGGACCGCTTGCGTGATCTTGTCGTTGACCCCAGCCGCCATCGGAGATGCCTGGCAGCGGGCCAGGAGAAATTGCGACGTTGGGTAGACGAGGGCCTTCTTTCCGTAGGCCACGTCCTTGATCACGCGGTTCACCGCGCCTTCAACCAGCATCAGGTTACCGAGGCGCTGGATCAGCGCGGGGTCGCCGGCTCTGTCACCGAACTCACCTCTCGCCTCCTCGTCGGCTCTTTGATCGGATTTATAGGCATACGCCTATCAGCGGTAGGGTAAGGGGTAGCGCTACCCTCTACCTGATACCGTACTCTAAGCCTTGGCTCAGCTCCGCGTCATCAGGCGGCGAGAGCGTTGGACTGATGATAGTCCGAAGCCAGCGGTATCACGCTGTATCGCCCATCACCCAGGCGAAACAGTCCGTACTTCCTGCCATCGATGCGCTGTCTTATCTTATGGTCGAGCGCTTTCTTGTCGATAGTCTGAAAGGCGAGTGCAGCGAACTCTTTCGTGTCTTGTGATATTTCTAGGAGCATTTCATCGACGCTCATGGGGCGCCCGTGGACGAGAATTTGTGCGGCCCTGTCAGCCACCACCTTGTCCCAGAATGCAGTCGCTGCGATCAACGCTGCCCCGGATTTCCTCGACCGCACGCCACTGGGGCTTGAAGCCTTCGCGACATCAGCGATTGGCTCCAGGTTCACGGGTTTTGGCTGTAGGGCGATAATTTGCTCACGCAGAACTTTGTTGTCGTCGGCAAGGCTGGCGAGTTGCCTTTCCAAGCCACAGACAATCCGTTGCATCTGTTCCAGCAACCCGCCGGCGCCGCTTTGGCTGACCAAAACCGGATGAGCGGCCTGAGCCCTGGCTTCGGCAATGCCCATCGCCGTCGCGGCGAAGGCGGCAATCGCCTTCTCCATTTCCTCAGGTAGATCGAGCGTTGCCAAGTGGCCCTTGTATCGCCGTCGCCGACGCCAGTCCGCGAAGGGTTGCTGCAAATCCCGGTCGGACGCTCCATGACCGCGCTTGGAGAGGAGTGCGGCCTGGACCGTGTCGTAGGTCACCTTGGTCCCTTCGGCGACGAGGTCGTCGGCAAGGGCATCGAAGAGGTGCTGGAGGATCATTTGAAAACTGGCTCGGCTGGTCTGAGCCATCCTGCACCGCAAGCCTGAAGAAGCCCTTCCAACCTTTCTCGGCCTGTTCTGACCCGACTCACCCCGGGATTGCGCTGGCGTCCTGTATCAGGGGTCGGCGAAGCCGCCCACGCCCAGGTTTTCCACACCCCCGATTTTCGGGGTCATATCGGGGTCATATGAGTTTTTGGCAAAGAAAAAGCCGCTTGTTTGCCAATGGCTTACAGCGGCTTGGGGTAGATGGCGGAGACGGAGGGATTCGAACCCTCGATACCCCTTTCGGGGTATGCTCATTTAGCAAACGAGTGCCTTCAGCCGCTCGGCCACGTCTCCGCAGGCCGTCGATCTAGAATTTCGCATCCGGCGGGTCAAGCTACGATTGGGGTCGCCATCGGGAAATCGGCGCCTTCCCGCTCCGCGTGCCGCCCGGGGCACAGGCGCGACGGATGACAGGCATGCGGCGACGCGAAATCTCTGTGCGAACCGCCCGAAGGTGCCGCGGCCGTCAGACGCTGGCGAGGCGCTTGCGCTGGACTTTCCCGTTGGCGGTGCGTGGCAGCGCCTCGAGGAAACGCACCTCGCGCGGGCACTTGTAGGCGGCCAGCCGATCGAGGCACCACGCCAGGATGTCGTCGACCTCCAGCACGGCGTCGGGCTTCGGCACAACGAAGGCGGTGATGACGCTGAGGTCGGCCCGCACCGGCATCTCCGCCACGCCGACCTCGGCGACGCCGGGATGTTCGATCAGGACGCCCTCGACCTCGTTGGGCGAGACCCGGTAGCCCAGGGCGTTCATGAGGTCGTCGTTGCGGCCGTGGAAGGTGAGATAACCGTCGGCGTCGAGGCTCGCGAGGTCGCCACCGACGAACCACTCGCCGCGCATCACCGCCGCCTCCTCGTCGGGCCGGTTCCAGTAGCCCAGCATCAGGCCAGGCTCGGAGCGGTGCACCGCGAGAAGCCCGATTTGCCCGGGCGGCAGCGGCTCAGCCGGCCCCTCCGTCGGCAGGATCGCCACCCGGCGTCCGGGCTGCGGCTTGCCGGGCGAGCCGGGGCGCACCGGAATCGTCGGTCCGCTCGACACGTAGGTCGAGCACTCGCTCATCCCGAGGGCTTCGTAGAGGGGTTTTCCGGTCGCCCGCGTCCAGGCCACCAGAAGTTCGGGCGGCAGGGCCTCGCCGGCCGTCACGCCGTGGCGCAGAGTGCCGAGATCGACGGCGCCGAGATCGGCATATTTCAGGATCTGTCGGTAGAGGCTCGGCACCGCGGCGAACAGCGTCGCCCGATGGCGGGCGATGAGGGTCGGCCAGACCGCCGGGTCACGCGGACCGTCGTAGAGCACGGCCGTGGCGCCGCAGGCCCAGGGGTCGGTGATGCCGACGCCGAGGGTGTAGGTCCAGTTCATCGTGCCGGCATGGAGCATCACGTCGTGCTCAGACAGGCCGAGCCAGTGCGCATGCATCGGCCGGCGCCCACGGATGGCGCGGTGGGCATGCAGCACGCCCTTGGGCCGGCTGGTCGTGCCGGAGGTGTAGACCAGCGTGGCCGGATCGTCGGCCCCGGTGTCGGCGTAGTTAGCGAGCCCCGGACCGGCCTTCATGGCCGTGATGTCCTCGGACCGAAGCAGGATGCGGCCGCCGAGCCCGGCCGGATCGATGGACTGGCCGGCGCCGACGACCACCACCGACGCACCGGCATTCTCCATCAGGAAGGCGGCCTCGGGCTCGGTCAGCTGCGGAGAGGAGGGGAGGGCAACGAGGCCGGCCGCCAGGGCCGCGAAATAGACGAGGACGTAGTCGGCCTCGTTGCCCATGCGGATCATCACCCGAGAGCCGGGCTCGAGACCGAGGGACCGAAGCCCGGCACCGATGCTGCGGACCGCGCGGTCGACCTCGCCAAAGGTCAGGGACCGGACGTCGTCGCCGGCCCCCGCCATAATCAACGCCGTCTTGTCGGGACGCAGGCGTGCGTTCTCGGCCAGGCAGTAGCGCGCGCCGTTGAACAAGGAGGCCTCAGGGGCAGCGGCGGGGGATGCGGTCAAGCGAAGGCTCCGGAGCGACCCGCGCAGGGAAGCCGAAAGCGGACGCCCCGACAAGGGCGCCCGCCTGCGATCGACCGTTCCGGCGACAGTCCCCGGGTCCGACGTCTCAGCCGGTGATCTCCCGGGCGGCCGTCAGCATCTCCTTCATCGCCTCGGCGGCGGCCTGATAGGCCGGCGTTCCGATGTCCCAGTTACTGACCTTCAGGGCTTCCAGCATCCGACCGGCCTCCGCGAAGGCCTTGGTCTCGGCCGCCGCGAGGCGCGCGAAGGCCGGATGGGTGGCGGGGGCCGTGCCGGCGAGGTCCGCCTTGAGGCTCCGGCCGGGCTGGCCCGAGAGGGTCGCGAGCGACGGGTCCGGCTGCGCCATGCCGACGAGCACACGGGCGAGCTTGCGCTTCCAGGCACCGATATCGGCCGGCAGGCGCACCAGGGCGTAGAGCGGCACGTCGCGGGCGTTGGCGTTCAGGGCGGTCTGGCCCGTGGCCTCGGCGCGCACCAGGCGGCTGGTGATCTTCTCGATCTCCTCGTGGGTCTTGGCAGCCTTGGCGGCGATGTTCTGGACGCTGGTGGAAATCTCGGAGGTCGCCGCGCGCTGCTGGCCGAGCATCTGGGAGATCGCCTGGTTGAGGTCGCTCGCCTGGGCGATGCGGGCATTCGTCTCGACGATGCGGTGCTCGAGCTGGTCCACGATGGTCCGACCGGTGGTGACGGCGCTGCGGCTCTCGTGCACGGCCTCGGAGATCGCACCCATCTCGGCGGTGAGCGTGCTCAGGAGCCCGCGGATCTCGCCGGTGGACTTCGCGGTCTGGGCCGAGAGCGACTTGACCTCGGCGGCCACCACGGAGAATCCACGACCGGCCTCGCCGGCCCGCGCCGCCTCGATGGTGGCGTTGAGCGCCAGCAGGTTGGTCTGGGCCGAGATCGCCGCGATGGTGGTCGCCATCACCTCGATCTGGGCGATGGCCCGCTCGAGAACGACGACCCGCTCGGAGATCTGCGAGGTCCGTTCGTCGATCTCGTGCATCGCCGTGCGCGCCTTCTGGGCGTCCTGGATGCAAGCCTGAGTCTCCGCGAGGGCATCCTGCGCCACGGTCACCACGGTCTCGGAGGTCTGCGCCACCTCCGCCACGGAGGCCGCCATCTCCTCGGTGGCGCCGGCGATCGTCTGGGTCGCGCTCGCCACCTCGCCGACGTCGTAGGTCATCCAGCCGGTGTTGGTCGCGGCCTCGGACGCTTCGCGCGCCACGGCGGCGGTGGTGCCGAGGCTGCGCAGAAGATCGGCCTCGCGGTCGGCATGCAGCCGTTCGATCGCCCCGCGAAGCGGTCCCTCGGGCAGGTCGACGCCCGCGATGTTCTGACTCGCCATCAGGGATTCGACGGCCCGGACGAGGCGCGCTTCGTCGCCGGTGCGCGTGGCGTCCGGCGCAGCGTCGCCGGCGGGCTGCTTCGTGGCGGAACGAGCGAAGGGGAGGCCGAGCATCGCGGTTGGTCCTGTAGGGTGTAACGCTGTGATCTACCGGTCTTCGATTAATGTATCCTTATTGCGCCAAACATCGGCGCCAAAATTTGAAGCCTTCTCAGTTGGGCACCGACAAAACTCGCTGCACTGCAAAACAACGAAGCCGCGTTCGCGCAATCGGTGCTTGTTTTCTTCTAGTCGCGCGATGTTCGCGAGCTGGAAAGATTTATAAGGCTTGAACCGAAGCATTAGCCTTCAATATCCTGGCAGCCGAGATCGCGGGCAATGTTTCCCGACGTCGGCGCCGATTTTCCCATAAGACGGCGCGCCAGGAGAGGCGCCCGAGCTTACGTCTATTTCCGAACAGTCGCGCGATCCGACCGCTCCGCCTTCGGGGAGGGGCCCTCGATCAGTCGTTCCTCGGGCAGGATGGAATTTTGCCAAGCTGAACTGAAATCGCTCAAGCGGCGACCAAAACCGGCCCTCCCGGGAGGCTCGCCACAGCGACATCTCCAGGTTGTATACCGGAAGCCGCGCTGAGCACGGCTCGCCGGCACCTGCGGCGGAATCGCCGCTCAGGCCGAGCGTGACAGGGCGACTTCGCGCGGTCCGATGAGATCGGCCTTGCGCTCCAGCAGGGTCGGCGGGGGGACGGGTGCCTCGATGGTGCAGACGACACCGGTCGCGGCGAACAGAAGCTGAACCTCGCCATCGAGCTCCCGGGCGAGGCTGCGCTCAATCAGACGCGAACCGAAGCCGGTGCGGGTCGGCGGGACGACCGTCGGCCCGCCATCCTCGCTCCAGCGCAGGATCAGGCGGGTCTCCGCCTGTCGCTCCACCGACCAGGCGATCGTGACGGTGCCGCCCTCCCGCGAGAGCGCGCCGTACTTCACCGCATTGGTGCCGAGCTCATGCAGCGCCATGGCGATCGAGAGAGCCAGGCGCGGCGGCAGGCGAAGGGTGGGACCGGATACGAGGAAGCGGGAGCGCTGCCCCTCCGTCGCATCCAGCGGTGCGATGGCATCGGCGACGACGTTTCCGAGTTCGGCACCGTCCCAGCTCTCCCGGGTGAGAACGTTGTGCACCCGCGCGAGGGCGAGCAGCCGCGCCTCGAAGGCGGCGCGGGCGGCGGTGGCCTCCGGCCCTTCCAGTCGGCGCAGGGACTGGCCGGCAATGGACTGCACGGTGGCTAGGGTGTTCTTCACGCGATGATTGAGCTCGTGGATGAGCAGTTGCTGATGCTCGGCGGCCCGCTTGGCGTCGGTGATATCGACGTTGCAGCCGGTATAGCCGAGGAAGTTTCCGGTATCGTCTGTGCGCGGGACGCCCTCGCAGCGCAGCCAGCGCACGACTCCGTCCTGGTCGATCACCCGCACGTCGGCCTGGAACGGGACCCGCGCCGCGAAGGCATCCCGGAAGCGCGTCGCGAAGGTCTCGTAGTCTTCCGCGAAGATGATGCGTCGCCAATCCTCGCCGGCCAGCACGGCCGAGGTGTGGAGACCGAACATGTGGTCGAAATGCATGTTGGCGAAGCTGATCTGAGCCGTCTCGTCGGTCATCCAGATCAGGGCCGGCGCGGAATCGGCCATGTGCCGGAAGCGCGCCTCGCTCTCGCGCAGGGCGCTCAGGCCGCGCTCGGTCTCGGCGAGGGCGCGGTCGCGCTCGTCGCTGCGCAGGCGCAGGCGCTGCGAGGCATCGGCCAGAACGTCGCCCAGCCGCCGGATCTCGTGGATCGGCGAGGTGATCCGGGGAATGACCTCGCCGCGGGCGAGGGCCGGCCCGGTCGCTGCGAGCCGGCGCAGGGGGCGCGAGACCCGCGACCACAGGTGCACGGCGAGGATGGACGAGGTCGCCAGCACCAGGAGCCCGAAGCCGCAGAAGGCCCAGATCCAGTTGCGCAGACGCGCCTCCACAAGGGCCTGCGGGATGATCGCCGCCGCCGTCCAGCCGGTGAGACGCGAACGCGCCTCGACGACGGTCACCGGCTTCAGGCGTCGATCCTTGCCCTCCCAGACGTTCGGTGTCGCGGTCTGGTGCTGGCGCAGGGTCGCGAGGCGCGGCGTGCCGACGACGGTATCGGGGTCCGGCACCCGCGCCAGGACGATCCCGTCGCGATCGGAGAGGCCGGTGGTCCACCCCTCGACGGCTTCCCGGGCGACGAGGCTCTCCAGGCGGCTGATCGGTACCGTGAAGCTGAGGATGTGCCGGACGCCGGCCTCGCCGAGCACCGGCACGGCGACGGCGTAGGTCGCGTCCGTCGGCTTCATGCCCTTGACGTAGCCGGAGACCACCGCGCGCTGGTTACCCGAGGCGATCTCCCGGTCGAACGGCAGACCGCTGCGCGGCAGGGGCGCACCGCGGGGCACCGCCGTGTTCACGACCTGCTGTCCGTCCGGTCGCCGCAGCAGGATGTCGAGGCCGACCGCGTCGCGCACGAGCCGGGCCTGAGCGTCGAAATTCTCGAACTCGCCGTCCTTCAGCCGCGGCGAGGTCGCGAGGGTCTGCAACACGGAGACGAGGCCGGCCGTGTCGCGATCGACGGACAGGGCGATGCCCCGGACATTCTCGCGGGCGTCCTGTTCGAACCGGGCCCGCTCCGTTCCGGCATAGCGTACCAGGAGGATCGCCGTGAAGATCAGTCCCGGTCCGATCAGCGCGATCACCAGGGCGATCAGGTAGACCTGGGTCGAGAACCCGCGCTGGCGGACATGGGCGTAGGCGGAGGCGAGTGATCTCGGCCTCCACCACCGACGCCCCGGGCGGCGCGCGGCCATGGGTTCATCGTGAGGCGGGTTGCTCATGGGCGATCGACGCCCACGCGATCGATATGGCCGAGGTCGCGGTCGGGCGCGAGCTGGTCCCGGACACGCTGCTTGAGGACCTTCACGTCGGGGAAGCCGCCGTCGCGCGTCCGATCCCAGATCAGGTGGGGGCCGCACTGGATCACGAAGATGCCGCCTGTGCCGGGAATCAGGGCGACCTCGCCGAGATCGTCCCGAAAGGTCGACAGAAGCTCCTGCGCCATCCATCCCGCCCGCAAAAGCCATTGGCACTGCGTGCAGTAGGTGATCGAAACCCGCGGCTTCTCGGGCGATGGGCGGGGCGTTTCGTCCATGGCGGGTAAAGCGACCGATCGCTCACGGCTTGTCAACCGGCACCTCGTCAACCGGCACGCGCGGCGCCTGGCGGCGGCGAAGCGGACGCGATTCGTGTCTCGCCAGTTTCGCGTGCGGCCACGTTTTTCACTGTGCGCCTTTATCGCAGCCGACGCGTACCTATGTGTCACTCCGCGTCGCCGGGACTTCCGTTCCGCGGCCGCGATCCGCTTCCGAGGAGTCCAAGCATGCGTTCAGGTGTCGTCATCCCGGCGGCGGGGCCGGTCAGGACCTGGCTCGGCCGGGTCCGGATCGCGGTCGCCGCCCTTGCGCTCGGCACGACCCTGACGGGCTGTGGTGCGATCAACCGCGTGCCAACCCTGGAGGAGCGGGCGAAATCCTCCTGGAGCGAGGTGCAGAACCAGTATCAGCGCCGGGCGGACCTGATCCCCAATCTCGTCGAGACGGTGAAGGGCTACGCGCAGCAGGAGAAGGACGTCCTGATCGGCGTCACCGAGGCCCGGGCCAAGGCCTCCAGCGTCAAGGTCGATGCCTCCACGGTGAACGACCCGCAGAAGTTCAAGGAATTCCAGGACGCCCAGAACCAGCTGTCCGGCGCCCTCGGTCGCCTGCTCGTCACGGTGGAGCGCTACCCCGACATCAAGTCGAACCAGAACTTCCTCGCCCTGCAATCGCAGCTCGAAGGCACCGAGAACCGGATCGCCGTCGCGCGCCGCGACTACATCGCCGCCGTCCAAGACTACAACACCGAGGTCCGTACCATCCCCGGGCG
The DNA here is from genome assembly GCF_058782155.1 of Methylobacterium sp. FW306-05-D. NCBI lineage: Bacteria > Pseudomonadati > Pseudomonadota > Alphaproteobacteria > Hyphomicrobiales > Methylobacteriaceae > Methylobacterium > Methylobacterium sp. FW306-05-D. The sequence continues at coordinate 891 of NZ_JBYSXL010000017.1, read as the reverse complement.
CTGGATCGCGGCCTGGTTCTACCCCGAGGCGAAGCCGATGGAGACCTTCACGGCGACGCCCAATGCCGAGCGCCCGCCGAACGTGAAGTTCTAGAGCGCCATGGGCCGTCCGCGTCCGGGATGGGTTGAGGCGTATCCCGTTCGGGATCTCGCGAAGCGTCTGATCCTCGGGGTCTGGCTCGTCCTCGGTCACGCGGTGGTTCCGGCCGCCGCGGCCGAGCCGACCTTTCCCTCCCTGACCGGGCGGGTCGTCGACGCCGCGGGCATCCTCAAGCCCGAGGATCGGACGTCGCTGGAGGCCAAGCTGAAGGCCTACGAGGACAAGACCTCGGACCAGGTGGTGGTCGCGACCGTGCCGAGCCTGCAGGACCGCACGGTGGAGGACTACGCCAACCGCCTGTTCCGCGCCTGGAAGCTCGGGCAGGCCGAGACCAACAACGGGGCGCTGCTCCTCGTCGCCCCGAACGAGCGCAAGGTTCGGATCGAGGTCGGCTACGGGCTCGAGGGCGCGCTGACCGACGCCCTCTCGAAGGTGATCATTACCACGGCGATCACGCCGCGCTTCAAGACCGGCGATTACGCCGGCGGCATCAATGCGGGCGTCGACGCCATGCTGTCGATCCTCTCGGGCGACGCCGAGGAGTGGCACCGCAAGGCGGAGGTACGCAGCGACGAGGCCGATCCCGGGCAGGTGATCATCTTCATCGTCCTGTTCTTCGTCATCCTGTTCGTCGTCTACCGGATGAACCGCGGCCGTCGCGGTGGGGGAGGCGGCTTCATCATCCTGCCCGGGCCGTCCTCGGGCGGCTGGAGCGGCGGCGTTTCGGGCGGCTTCGATGGCGGCGGTTTCTCCGGCGGCGGCTTTTCGGGCGGCGGCGGCTCGTCGGGTGG
>NZ_JBYSXL010000178.1:0-510 GCF_058782155.1 Methylobacterium sp. FW306-05-D | reverse complement strand
GGGCGCATCGGTGCGGAGGGGTCTCGGGGTGGGCCTGCGAGCTCTCCGCCTCCGCGGCCGATGCGGCGAAAACGCGGCGCCCGGCCCGGGCGCGCGCAACCGGCACCGGCCCTGTGTCCCGCCGGCCACGGGCCTTCGTCAGATCCGGGTGCCGCGATCCCGGGGCGGGGCGCCGCAGCGCCAGGCCGTGATGCGGAATTCCGGATGGGTGCCGATCCACTGCGCCAGCTGCGGCTGGGCGACGTGCAGGCAGGCCGGGGCGTCCTCGACGTCGAGGGCGAGCCTGCGCGATTCGCAGGTATCCGGCGCGCGGGCGAGGCAGGCGGTGAAGTAGAGGAAGAAGACACCCGACATCCGTCGCCCTCCGGCACGATCCTCGGAGGAGGGTAGGGCGACGACGGGGGAAGACGAGGTGAGCGCGCGTGGGACGCGATGGCGCGGGCGACGGGACTCGAACCCGCGACCTCCGGCGTGACAGGCCGGCACTCTAACCGACTGAGCTACGCCCGC
>NZ_JBYSXL010000177.1:0-520 GCF_058782155.1 Methylobacterium sp. FW306-05-D | reverse complement strand
CGTAGGGGTGGACGCCCCCTGACGGCATTGATGTGCCAGAGTGGAGGTGTTGCAACACCACTGCAGGAGGCGTCCATGAGTGAGGTTAGCACAGTCGGGATCGATCTGGCGAAATCAGTTTTCCAGGTTCACGGCGCGGATACGAGCGGCGCCGTCGTTTTCCGCAAGAAGTTGCGGCGTGATCAGGTGCTGACGTTCTTCTCGACACTTCCGCGTTGCGTGGTCGCTATGGAAGCATGCGCCAGCGCTCATTACTGGGCCCGTGAGATAGCTTTGGCCGGCCACGAAACGCGGCTCATCCCACCAGCCTACGTGAAGCCGTTCGTGAAGCGGCAGAAGAACGACATGGCCGACGCTGAGGCGATCTGCGAGGCGGCGCAGCGGCCGACGATGCGGTTCGTTCAGGGAAAGAGCGCGCAGGCCCAGGCCTCCGCAGTGGTGTTCCGTACGCGCGACCTGCTCGTGCGTCAGCGGACCCAATTGATCAATGCACTGCGCGGGCACCTTACGGAGTTCGGGT
>NZ_JBYSXL010000176.1:0-554 GCF_058782155.1 Methylobacterium sp. FW306-05-D | reverse complement strand
TAGAAGTCGGCGACCACGTCCATTGCCGATGCGGGACCAAAGTCGAGCATGCTCGTAAACGCGAAGGTGTCGGCGCCGGCGCCACCATAGAGCGTGTCGGTCCCCGCCCCGCCGATCACGACGTCGATGCCGTTGCCGCCCGAAAGATAATCGTTGCCCGCCCCGCCATCCAGAACGTCGTTGCCGTCGTTCCCCCGCAGGGTATCGGCCCCGTCCAGCCCGAGGAGCCGGTTGTCGCCGACGGTGCCGTTGATGATGTTGGCAAGCTCGTTGCCCGTGCCATTGAGGGAGGCCGTCCCCATCAGCTGCAGGTTTTCGACGTTGGCCGACAGAACATGGCTGACGCCGGCGTTGACCGTGTCCAAGCCTTCGTTCGCGTTCTCGAAGACTAGGTCGTTGTCGTTGTCCACGATGTAGCTGTCGTCGTCGGCACCGCCGTACAGGCGGTCCGCGCCACCCTTGCCATCGAGCTGGTCTTTGCCTGCGTAGCCGTAGATCGTGTCGTTGGCCGCGCCTCCCTTCAGGGCATCGTTGCCGGCGGTCCCGAGGATCAG
>NZ_JBYSXL010000175.1:0-560 GCF_058782155.1 Methylobacterium sp. FW306-05-D | reverse complement strand
TGATCCTCCCCCGCTTTCACGGACACCTCTGATACGCTTCTTGCGGGCGGGGAAGGTGTTTGATGGCCAAGACGAGACGCGAGGTCACCCTCGAGTTCAAACGCGAGGCGGTGGCCCTGCTGGAAGGTAGCGGCCGGCCGCAGATGCAGATCGCAGCCGAGCTCGGGATCCAACCCTCGATGCTGAGGCAGTGGCGCTCGGCGCTGATGGGTGGCTCCCCACCACCGCGGGCAGCAGGGTCACCGGGAGCCGCGCCTGCGAGCCCAGTGGCGTCCCCCTCCGACCAGGCCGCCGAGATCGCCCGTCTGCGGCGTGAACTCGACCGGACGCGCATGGAGCGCGACGTCCTAAAAAAGCGATCGGCATCTTCGCGGAGATGCCCAAGTGACGTTCGCTTTCATCGAGCGGCATGCGAACACCTGGCCGGTGCGTCTCATGTGCCGCGTGCTCGAAGTCTCCCCCAGCGGCTACTACGGCTGGCGGTCACGTCCCGAGAGCGACCGGTCGGTGTCGAACCGTCAGCTCCTCGACGACATCCGGCGGATCCATGCCGAGCATCA
>NZ_JBYSXL010000174.1:0-626 GCF_058782155.1 Methylobacterium sp. FW306-05-D | reverse complement strand
CCCCACCCCTTACCCACTCACCCCAGGCCGCCTCAGGCGCGGCCAACAAGGATCAGGCATCATGGTGGACACCAATCGGATCACGGGCGCGGCCCAGGAACTCGGCGGCAAGGTCCAGGGCGCGGTGGGCGACCTCACCGGCTCGAAGCGCGACTCCCTCGAGGGCCGGGCCCGCGAGGCGCAAGGGGCGGCCGAGAACCTCTACGGCCAGGCCAAGGACGGGGTGCGCGAGGCCGCCGACACCGTCGCCGACACCGCCCGCGAGCTCGGCGGCAAGGTCCGCGACGCGGTCGGCCACCTGACCGGCTCGGGCGAGCTCGAGGCGCGGGCCCGCCGGGCGCAGGGCGCGGCCGGCGACACCTACGAGCGGGCCGAGCGGGCGGTGCGCCACGCCGCCGACGATGCCGACGATCAGGCCGGGGACGCCTACGCGGCCGGCCGGCGCTCCCTGCGCCAGGGCGGCCACGAGGTCAGCCACCAGGTCGCCGAGCACCCCGTGGCCGCGCTCCTGGTGGCCGGCCTCCTCGGCTACGGCCTCGGCCTGCTCATCCACGGCCGCGACTGATCCACGGCCGCGCCTGAACCCGCAGGCCCGCGATCCTGGTCCGGCCGCGCCGGGATTGCGC
>NZ_JBYSXL010000173.1:0-775 GCF_058782155.1 Methylobacterium sp. FW306-05-D | reverse complement strand
GAAGCGAAATGGGACGGAACTGCCCCGTTTCGCGTCACCGCCAACGGGCTGATGCGAACCGATGTCTGCTTATCCAGAGGGCTCCGTCACGATGGACACCACTTCTGCTCGGAAGAGCCTCGCGGCCGGATCGGACACCGCCGTCCTGACCCGGTCGCGCCCGAGCCTGTCCGCCGTCCGTCCCGCCCTCGACCCCGCCCTGGCGGCCCTCGCCCTGTTCCTGGTGGCGCCGCTGCTGATCCTCGTGGCCCTGCTGGTGCGCCTCGACAGCAAGGGCCCGGTCCTGTTCCGCCAGACCCGCACCGGCAAGGATGGGCGCCCCTTCCAGATCTACAAGTTCCGCACCATGCGGGTGCTGGACGACGGGGCGGTCGTGCACCAGGCCACGCGCGGCGATGCCCGGGTGACCCGGGTCGGCGCCCTCCTGCGCCGCACCAGCATCGACGAGCTGCCTCAGCTCCTCAACGTGCTGCAGGGCGACATGGCCCTGGTCGGCCCGCGCCCCCACGCCCTGGCCCACGACCTCTACTACGGCGCCGAGATCCCGACCTACCGCCACCGCTTCGCCGTCAAGCCCGGCATCACCGGCTGGGCCCAGATCAACGGCTCGCGCGGGCCCACCCCCACCCTGGCCGACATGCAGCGCCGCGCCGCCCTCGACCTCTGGTACATCGAGAACCAGAGCCTGCGCCTCGACCTCCAGATCCTCGTGCGCACCGTCCTGGCCGAAATCACCCGCCGCACCAACGCCTTCTGAACCAGACACGAGACGCGG
>NZ_JBYSXL010000172.1:0-847 GCF_058782155.1 Methylobacterium sp. FW306-05-D | reverse complement strand
TAGGGTCTGTCATCGCTTGAGCCAATCGAGGGCCGCGGCAAGACAGAGGACGCCCATGAAGCTGACGGTCGTCTTCTCGTAGCGTGTGGCGATGGCGCGCCACTCCTTGAGCCTGGCCCAGAGGCGCTCGACCTGGTTGCGGTTGTTGTAGATCCAGTCCGGGCAGGCGACGGGTGCTTCGTGGCGCTGAGGCGGGATCGCGGGCCGCGCGCCCATGTCCCAGATGTGCTCACGAAAGGCGTGGCTGGTGTAGCCGCGGTCCCCGACGACCCACTTGGGCACACCCGGAAGCTGGTCGAGCAGCGGAACCGCATGGGGCAGTTCATGGGCCTGACCGGGCGCCAGCCGGAAGGCGATGGCGCGACCCCGTCCATCCGCGATCACGCAAGCCTTGGTGCCATAGCCGCCACGTGAGCGGCCAAGAGCTTCACGAGCATCTCGCTCGGGCCCAGATCCCCCCTTTTGGCAGCTCCCGCCGCCTTTTGGTGCGCTCGCATGTTCGTGCCGTCCAGGAACACCATCCCGAGTTGGACGCCCCGCTCCTGCACGAGGCCAAGCAGTCGCTCCCAGACGCCGGCACGGGACCAGCGGATGAAGATCTGCGCAGCGCGCCACCAGGGACCCAGATCCTCCGGAATAGCCCGCCACTTGGCCCCGTTCTGATGCCGCCAGAGGATGGCTGAGAGCGTGCGCCGAAGATCCTGTGGGGGCGTCTTGGCCTTGGGCCGGCAGGCCTCCACCAGGGGCTCCAGTTCAGACCACTGCGCGTCGCTCAGCATCGTCCCTCCTGCATCAGAGAGACGAAAACGAAAGCCAAACCAATCCGTTCAGGCGACGACAGACCCTA
>NZ_JBYSXL010000171.1:0-935 GCF_058782155.1 Methylobacterium sp. FW306-05-D | reverse complement strand
GATGTCTGCTTCATCTTCGCTCCTCAGGGGCTACGATGAACCAGCCATCCTCCGTTCGTGAAGACCCTCAATCTGTCCCACAGGTGCTGACGTCGGACACCCTAGCCTGCGATCTCGTCATGGATTGGGCGAACGGCAGTCCCGGCAATCGATTCCGGTCGCTTACGCTCGATGCGCGCAAGGCCTTTCAGGTTTCGGACGGCAGTCCATCCGCGTTGAAGTCATGTCCTGCTTGTGGAGGCGAGACATGATCCTCGGAACGAGCGATGACGGACTCGTTCTGGTCGAACTCGGTGTGGAGAAGGTGATTGCAGGATACGTCACCGAGAAGGAGATCGGCCTGGAAGCTGGTGGCATACTCATCGGCAACTATCGCGGCCCTCATCTCGAGGTCGGACGCTGCACGACGCCGCTCCCCGGCGATCATCGTGGGCGCTACCTATTCGACCGACGAGACGCCGGTCACCAGGCGGAAGCGCTCAACGCCTGGAGAAGGAGTGGAGGGACGGACACCTTCGTCGGCGAATGGCATACCCATCCGGTGGACCATCCGACGCCGTCCGAACTCGATTTTCGAACATGGCATGCAATTATGCAGCGCACGTCTAATCTCGTGCTGTTCCTGATCGCCGGGCGTCGCTCGCTCTGGTGTGGCCTGGGCCGAGTAAGAGAACTCCACCAACTCAAAGTCATCTCAGCATCCTGATCAGCATCCCTGGATATCACTTCCGCACGGCGAAGGGCGATGATGCCGTGTTCTGACAGGACGAGGCTGCGACGGCGTACGCCCCGGCGCTCGCTGAGCGTCCTCGACGTGTCGGCGGCGTTGAAGTGACTGCCGAGGGATTAATCGATCTCGTCGGCCATGCCTCGAGCGAAGCGGCCACGGCTCGCTGAACACAGCTCCTAAACCAATTTTTTGAAAATATCAGGCG
>NZ_JBYSXL010000170.1:0-950 GCF_058782155.1 Methylobacterium sp. FW306-05-D | reverse complement strand
AGGTTGACCTGACCGGTATTTTGGACCGAGCCAATTGGAAGGCTACTGCATGGTGGCGGCCATGGGTAGCCGGACAGCCAGATCCGGGAGGGTGACAGGCGCAGGTGGCCGGTAGCCCAACGACGAATGCGGCCGAACGCGGTTGTCGGTATTCTGCCAGATCCCAATCACGGTCTGTGTCTCCTTGAGCGAGTAGAAGATTTCTTGGCGTAGGCACTCGTCTTTCAGCTTGCCATTGAAGCTCTCGCAGTAGCCATTCTCCCACGACGATTCTGGTGCAATGTACTGGATCTGCGGGCCGGTTTTGGCGACCCATTCCCGCAAAGCCTTCGAGATCATCTCTGGACCATTGTCGCAGCGGATGTTCTCCGGGATGCCATGCAGACACATCGCATCGGCCAGGGCCTCGATCACGCCCAGGCTGTTGATGCGCCGGGTCACCTTCAGCGCGAGACAAGCCCGGCTGTGCTCGTCAATCAGCGTCAGGATGCGCAGGCTTCGACCGTCGTGGGTCTGGCCTTGCACGACGTCGAAGCTCCAGACGTGATTGCGATGGAGCGGCCGCAGCCGCACGCAGGAGCCGTCGTTCAGCCAAAGACGGCTGCGCGGCCGATGCTTCTGCGGAACCTTGAGCCCCTCACGACGCCAGATCCGCTGAACCCGGTCCTTGCCCACCTGCCACCCCGCTGCCTGCAGCAGCGCGGTGACGCGGCGGTAGCCGTAGCGCCCGTACTCGGACGCGAGGGCGACGATGGCGCGGGTCAGCGCATCCTCGTCAGCCGGTACCGTGGGCACGTAGCGTTGCGTGCCTCGATGCTGGCCGACGATCCGGCAGGCATGGCGTTCTGAGAGACCATACTTCTCACGAATGCCGTCGACGGCCTGCCGGCGTCGCTCCGGGGCTATAAGTTTCCCGCGGCGACGTCCGCCAGCACCTGACCCTCCAAAGA
>NZ_JBYSXL010000016.1:0-74605 GCF_058782155.1 Methylobacterium sp. FW306-05-D | reverse complement strand
ACGGACCGCCTCCGTCGTGCGGGCGCTGCCGTGCAGAATTTGGCCCCTCGCGAAGCCCCCGCAGCATGGTGGTCAACTGTACCACTGCACCGCAGGATCAAACAGTTAGGCTCGCTCCGCGGAAGTGTTCCGCGGTCGGAGTCTCGGGCTCAGCGCTCGTCCGGGCCGGAGGCGCGCGGGAACGTGCGCTCCATCGCGTCGCCGGAGGCCGCCAGCAGCGCCCGTGCCAGGGTGCGGGCCTCCTCCCGGTCGAGGGCCAGGATCGCCGTGATCGGTGTCCCGTCCAGCCCTGGCAGCCCGATCTCGATCCGGACTCCGTCGGGCGCCGCCGCCACCGCGATGCTCCAGTCCCGTTCTCCGCCCATCGGCTTTCGCACCTCTCCCGCGTTGCTGTCGCTCCCGATCGCCCGCGAGCTCGCATTCGGCCTTGCATGACCGATCCGGTGGCACGAGGCCAGGGGTCGGGGGAGGCGACCTGCGATTGACGCCGGGCCGCCCCCTGGTGTTTGTGCGCCCCGACCCATCCCGGCCCCCGGGCGCGGCGATCATTCAGGGAAGGAACACCCCATGTCCGAGATCTGGTTCCGTACCGGCGAGGCGACCGTGCTCGCGGCGGAAGGGCAGTACACTGACGCGATGCCGGAGGTGCTGATCGGCTCCACCCGCGGCCCGGTGGGCCAGGCCTTCGCCGGCATGATGGGTCAGGTCCAGGGCCACACCCGGATGTTCGTGGTGCGTGACCTCAACCAGCTCGTGCGCCCGGCCACGATGATGACCACGAAGGTCACGATTCATACGGCCGAGTATGCCGAATTGCTCGGCGGTGTCGTCCAGGCCGCCACGGGGGACGCCATTATCGACTGCGTGATCGAGGGCGTCCTGCCCAAGGACGGGCTCGACGAGCTCTGCATGATCATCATGATCTGGCTGGACGAGCGCTGCGGATCCGACCCGAACGTCGACCGCAAGGATCTCTACCGGACGAATTACGAGGCGACGAAGCTCGCGATCGCCCGCGCCATGAAGGGCGAGCCGACGATCGACGAGCTCATCGCCAATCGGAAGACGGTGAAGCACTACGCCCTGGAAGACGTGATCGAGTACTGATCCGTTCGAGACGCGACGGCGCGCGGCTCCAGTCGATCCGCGCGTTCGGGGACGGCTAACCCGGCGGGATCCGCCCCACCGAGCACAGCGTGCGGATCGAGCCGCCGGCATCGGTGTAGCAACTCGCCGACCAGCCGTTCTGCTGGATGAAGGACTTGCGCCGGTCCTTCAGGGCGGTGGCGTAGGCCGTGGCGATGGCGCCCTGCACGGCGCTCGCGCTCTCGCCGACCACGATCTCGGCCGCCAGGGCAAGGTCGGCGAAGTAGTCCGCCGAGGGCGTCGGGTCCGAGGAAGCCGCCTGCACGATGGGCTCGGCCCGGCAGGTGAGGTCGAGTTTCAGGCCGCCGGGGACCCGCAGATCGATGCTGGGACCGGTGCGCCGGCCGACCTTGCCGCCCATCGCGCCGGCGATCTGCGCGGCGAGGGCATCGCACGTGTCGGCCCGCGCGAGGCTGGGGCCGATCAGGCTCGCGCCAAGGAGAAGCGGGAGGAGGGCGTCGCGCAGTCGCATGTCAGGCTGTCCGGGAGAGGGGAGGCGCCTCAGGGCGTGAAGGCGAGGCGGACCACCGTACCGCCCGCGTTGGTGTAGTCGAGCTGACCGCCGAGCTGACCCGCGAGACCCTGCGCGATGCGAAAACCCAGGCTGCGGGTGGTGTCGGGGTCGAAATCCGCGGGCATGCCGCGCCCGTCATCCGCGATCGTGAGCTGCAGGCGCTCCGTGTCGAGCCGTTCGATCCGGATCGTGATGGTGCCCCGCCGCCCGTCCGGAAAGGCGTGCTTCAGGGCGTTGGTCACCACTTCGACCATGAGGAGCGACAGGGTCGTGAGCTGGGTCAGGTCGAACCGCAGGGGCGGCGTGTCGACGAGACAGACGATGTTGTGCGCCCCCGTGGCTTCGAGGAGATCGGTGCAGAGTTCGCTGAGGTACTGTCCGACCGGGCGCTCGATGCTGCTCGGATCGTAGAGGCGGCGGTGGATGCGCGAGATCGTCTCGAGCCGCACCCGCGCCTCGTCGAGGGCGGCGAGCGCCGCCTTCGGATCGTTGCCGACCTTGCGCTTCTGCAGGCTCAGCAGGGCGGCCACGAACTGCATGTTGTTGGCGACCCGGTGCTGCAGCTCCTGGAACATGGTGCGCTGCTGCTCGTAGAGCTCCGCCGAGACCTGCCGCTCGGCACGCAGCCGCTCGCCGGCCCGGTGCATGACGTGGATCAGCGCGATGTCGACCGCCACGATGAAGACGTAGAAGGCTAGGGCGAGCGCGGTCGGCCCGTCGATGACGAAGGTGCCGGCCGGTGGGATGAAGAAGTACCAGGCGGCGAGGCCGCTGAGCCCCGCGCAAGTGATGCCCGGCCGCAGGCCGAAGAAGAAGGTCGTGAGGATCACGGCCGGGAAGAACGTCAGGTAGGGAAAGCCCGGCGGCAGCACCTCGTCGAGGGCGAAGCGCAGGCCGAGGGCCAGTGCCGACGCGACCAGCGCCGCGCAGTCGCCCAGCCAGGGATGCGTGCGCAGGCGCTCCGTCGCATGGACGATCTGCCAGCCTTTCCAAACAGGGGCGCGTATCGATGATCGGGGCAGAGTCGTGGTCTCGGCGAAGCAAGCCCAAGGTCTAATCCGGGTCGGCACCAGTCACCAGCCCGCCAAGCAAGCTGCCGCGATTCGGCCTCAATGGAAGTCGCGGCTGCGGTAAATCCGCCGATCCTCCGGGACGCCGAAATCGGTGGTCTCGGGCGGCAGCCGCAGGCCTCCGGCCCGCAGGTCGCGCAGGGCCGCCGAGAGGTCGCGGAACTGCTCGGCCAGCAGGTGCACGACGAGACCCTGGCGCTGCACCCGGCCCCGCACCGCGAGGAAGCGGGCGCCCATGGCGGTCGCGCGGTTGGCCTCGAACACGTCGCGCCAGACGATGACGTTGGCGATGCCGGTCTCGTCTTCCAGGGTCAGGAACACGGTGCCGCGCGCCGTGCCCGGGCGCTGCCGGGTGAGCACGAGGCCCGCCACGGTGACCCGGGCGTTGTTCGCGATCCGGGTGCCGTCCTGATGGTCGCGCGCGGGAATCGCGCCGATGCGGGCGAGCCGGGTCCGGAAGAACGCCACCGGGTGGCCCTTCAGGGAGAGGCCGGTGGCGGCGTAGTCTTCCGCCACGTGCTCGGAGGCCGCCATGGCCGGCAGGGCCACGGCGGGCTCGGCCCGGAACAGCCCGTCATCGGCGTGGAAGGCGAAGAGCGGCATCGGCGTGTCGAGGAGCTGGGTCCGCCGGTCGCCGTTGGCCCGCAGGGCGGCCTTGCGGGCCGAGGTGCCCTCCAGGGTCCGCACCGCCCAGAGGGCGGCCCGCCGGTCGAGGTCCAGGGAGCGGAACGCATCCGCCTCGGCCAGCCGCTCCAGGGCGTTGCGGGGCAGGGCGAGGGCCGCCTGCAGGCCCTCGATGCTGGCGTAGCCGTTGCCCCGCAGAGCGACGAGGCGGTGCATGGAGGCCTGCGGCACCCCGCTCACCTGGCGCAGGCCGAGGCGCACGGCGAAGCGCCGCGGGACGCCGGGCGGTGGTGGCTCCAGGGCCGGCTCGAGGGTGCAGTCCCAATCGCTGGCATTGACGTCGACGCCGCGCACCTCGACTCCGTGGGCGCGGGCGTCGCGCACGAGCTGCGCCGGCTGGTAGAAGCCCATCGGCTGGGAATTCAGGATCGCCGCGAGGAAGACGTCGGGGTGCCGGCACTTCATCCAGGCCGAGGCGTAGACCAGGAGCGCGAAGCTCGCCGCGTGGCTCTCGGGGAAGCCGTAGGTGGAGAAGCCCTCGATCTGCTTGAAGCAGCGCTCGGTGAAGTCGCGCGGGTAGCCGCGCCCGACCATGCCCTCCACGAACTTGGTGCGGAAGTTCACGATCTGGCCGTTGTGCCGGAAGGTGGCCATGGCCCGGCGCAGGCCGTCGGCCTCGTGCGGCTGGAAGCCGGCGGCGGTGATCGCGATCTGCATCGCGTGCTCCTGGAACAGGGGCACGCCGTAGGTCCGCTCGAGCACGCCCTTCAGTTCGTCCGCTGGTCCGTGATCGGGATGGGGGGAGGGGTATTCGACCGGCTCCAACTTCTGCCGGCGGCGTAGGTACGGATGGACCATGTCGCCCTGGATCGGCCCCGGCCGCACGATCGCCACCTGCACCACGAGGTCGTAGAATTCCCGCGGCTTCAGGCGCGGCAGCATCGACATCTGCGCCCGGCTCTCGACCTGGAACACCCCGACGGAATCGGCCCTGGCCAGCATCGCGTAGGTGGCTTCGTCCGCGCGCGGCAGGTCGGCCAGCGTCGGGTAGTCGTGCCCGTAATCCTGCCGGAGGAAATCGACGCCCCGGCGCAGGCAGCTCAGCATGCCGAGCGCCAGCACGTCGACCTTCATCAGGCCGAGCACGTCGATGTCGTCCTTGTCCCACTCGATGAAGGTCCGGTCCGCCATGGCGGCGTTGCCCACCGGCACGGTCTCGTCGAGGCGCCCGCGGGTCAGCACGAAGCCGCCCACATGCTGCGACAGGTGGCGCGGGAAGCCGATCAGCGCGTGGGCGAGCTCCAGGGCCTGCCGGATCGCCGGGTTGTCCGGGTCGAGCCCGGCCTGCCGGATATGCGCGTCGGGCAGGTCCTTGCCCCAGGAGCCCCAGACCGTGTCGGCCATTACGCCGGTGATGTCGGGGGGCAGGCCCAGGACCTTCCCGACCTCCCGGATGGCGCTGCGCGGGCGATAGTGGATCACCGTGGCGCAGATCGCGGCGCGGTCGCGGCCGTAGCGGCCGTAGAGGTACTGAATCACCTCCTCGCGGCGCTCGTGCTCGAAATCCACGTCGATGTCGGGCGGCTCGGCCCGGTTCTCCGAGATGAAGCGGGCGAAGAGCAGCCGGATCTCGGTGGGGTCGACCGCCGTGATGCCGAGGCAGTAGCAGACCACGGAATTGGCCGCCGAGCCGCGCCCCTGGCACAGGATGCCCCGCTTGCGCGCGAACTCGACGATGTCGAACAGGGTCAGGAAGTAGTGCGCATAGTCCATCTTCGCGATGAGGCGCAGCTCCTCTTGTATAGTGTTCATGATTTGTTCGGGGATGCCATCGGGGTAGCGCCAGCCCGCGCGCTCCATGACCCGGTAGGCCAGGTAATCCTGCGCGGAAAAGCCGGGCGGGACCGGCTCGTCGGGATACTCGTACTTGAGTTCGTCGAGGGAAAAGTCGCAGGCCTGCGCGATCTCGATCGTGCGGGCGACGGCCTCGGGATGGTCGGCGAACAGGCGCGCCATCTCTTCGGCCGGCCGCAGGTGGCGCTCGGCATTGGCCTCCAGGCGGTAGCCCGCCGCATTCAGCGCGCAGCCCTCGCGGATGCAGGCGACGATGTCCTGCAGGGGGCGCCGGTCCGGGTGGTGGTAGAGTGCGTCCGACACCGCCACCAACGGCGCACCGAGGCGCAGCCCCAGTTCGGCGAGGCGCCCGAGGCGGCGTCGCTCGTCGCCGCGCCGGCGGTGGCTTCCCGCCAGGGTGACCCGGCCGGGGGCCTCGGCGGCGAGTTGGCGGAGATGGCCGAGGAAGGGGTCGTCGTCGCCGAGCCGCTCCGGCGGAACCGCGATGAGCATCTGGCCTTCGCTGGCGGCCAGGAGTTCCGAAAAGTCGAACCGGCACTGGCCCTTCTCGGAGCGGCGGTTGCCGAGGGTGAGGAGCCGGCACAGGCGGCCATAGGCGGCCCGATCCATCGGGTAGGCCACGGCCTCGAAGCCCTCCCGCGTGACGAGCCGCACGCCGGGCAGGAAGCGGATGCCGGGCTCGCCGGCGGCGGCCCGCCGCTTGGCCTCGGCATGGCCCCGCACCACGCCCGCCAGGGTGTTGCGGTCGGCGATGCCGATGGCGTGCAGCCCCAGTTCGGCGGCCTGCCCCACCATCTCGCCGGGATGCGAGGCCCCGTGCAGGAAGGAGAAATTCGTGGTGACGGCGAGCTCGGCATAGGCGGGCGGCCCAGACATCGACGTCATCTCCTTTCGGCTCCGCGGCATCCGACGCGCGACTGAGAACGAATCGTGATCGTCTCGGATCCCGGCGTGCCGGTTTCATGTCGGGGAGTCAAAGTCCCGAGGACGGCTGGCCAAGCTGTTCGGCCTGCGTTAGCCCGGTCCTCCCCAGACAGGATGTCCCATGCTCACCTGCGCGATCCTCGACGATTACCAGGGCGTCGGCCCGACCCTGGCCGACTGGTCGGGGTTGGCGGACCGCCTCATCCTGCGGGACCTTCGCATCACCTTCGCGACGCAGGACGCGCTCGTCGACGCGATCGGGGATTGCGAGATCGTGGTGATGATGCGCGAGCGCACGCCGTTCCCGGCCGAGCTCTTCGCACGCCTGCCGAAGCTGCGGCTCCTCCTCACCAGCGGCATGCGCAACCTGTCGATCGACCTCGCCGCCGCGAAGGCGCACGGCGTCACGGTCTGCGGCACCGCGAGCCACCCCGAGCCGCCGGTGGAGCTGACCTGGGCGCTGATCCTGGGGCTCGCCCGCCACCTCGTGCCCGAGGTGCAGGCCCTGCGCACGGGCGGCCCCTGGCAGTCCAGCGTCGGCAGCGATCTCGCCGGCCGCCGCCTCGGATTGCTGGGGCTCGGCAAGACCGGCGCCCGCGTCGCCCGGATCGGGCTAGCCTTCGGCATGGAGGTCAGTGCCTGGAGCCGGAACCTCACGGCCGAGCGGGCCGCGGCCGAGGGCGTCGCCCTGGCGCCCTCCCTGGAGGCGCTGCTGGAGGCGAGCGACGTCGTCTCGATCCACCTCGTCCTCGGCGCGGGCACGCGCGGCCTCGTCGACGCCGCGGCGCTGCGCCGGATGCGGCCCGACGCGTTCCTGATCAACACCTCCCGCGCCGCGATCGTGGACGAGGCCGCGCTGATCGCCGCGCTCAGCGAGAACTGGATCGCGGGTGCCGGCCTCGACGTCTTCGAGACCGAGCCGCTGCCGCCGGATTCACCCTGGCGCACCCTGCCCAACGTGCTGGCGACACCGCATCTCGGCTACGTCACGGAGCGGAACTACCGCACCTACTTTCCGGAGATCGTGGAGGATATTTCGGCGTTCCTCGACGGGGTGCCGATCCGCGTGCTGGCCTGAACCGGTCGGGGCGGCGCTTCAGGCCCGGCCCTCCACGAAGGCCCTCATCAGCAGGTTCGCGATCGCGAGCGGCGGGGGCGTGGTCAGCCCGTCGGGATGGCGACCCTCCAGCATCGCCGCGACGGCGTCCCGCGAGAACCAGCGCGCGTCGGCGAGCTCTTCCGGATCGAGGGTGATGGCCTCATCCTGTGCCTCTGCCACGCAACCGATCATCAGCGAGGATGGGAACGGCCAGGGCTGCGAGGCGTGGTAGCGCACCGCGCCGATGGTCAGGCCGACCTCCTCGAAGGTCTCGCGCCGGACGGCGGCCTCGACGGTCTCGCCGGGCTCCAGGAAGCCGGCGAGGCAGGAATACATGCCCTCGTTGAAGCGCGGCGAGCGCCCGAGCAGGCAGGCCTCGCCCCGGGTGATCAGCATGATCACCACGGGGTCGGTGCGGGGGAAGTGGTGCGTCCCGCAGGCCGTACATTCGCGCCGGTAGCCGCCGGCCGCGACGACCGTCGGCGCCCCGCACCGGGCACAGAAGCCGTTGCGCGCGTGCCAGCCGAGCAGGGATTTCGCCGTAGCGAGGAGTCCGAGTTCGTGGGGCGCGATCCGGCCCTCGCCGGCGAGACTGCGCAGGTCGTTGGTCCGGAAACCCGGATCGGCTTCGAGGGGCTCGGCCATCTCCGCCGGGACGGCGGCGGCGAAGACCGGCTCGCCGTCGAGGCGGCCGAGATAGAGCGTCAGGCTGCGCGTACCCGTCCGGGCGGCCGTGTCCGGCAGCAGGAGCGCCGTGTCGCCTGCGAGCACGACGCGGTCGCCGGCCAGGATGACGATGCGCGCGCCGGGCGCGTCGAGGTCGGGGATCGCAGAGACGCTCTCGGCGGAATGGCGCACGAGGCGGCTCTGGACGTAGCCGAGCTGATCCAGGGAATCGGTCATCGCCTCAGGCCGCCGCGAACAGGGCGCCGATGCGCTCGATCATCTGGGCGCGGGCATGGTGCGGGTAGGGGGTAGCCGTGCCGATGCCCCAGACCGGCTTCGGCCAAGCAGGATCGGAACGGAAGCGCCCGATCACATGGACGTGGAGCTGGGCCACGACGTTGCCCAGTGCGGCGACGTTGACCTTGTCGGGCTTGGCGAGCGCCAGCATCACCCCGGTGGCGATCCGCATCTCGTCCATGAGCGCCTGCGCATCCGCCGGCGACAGGTCGGTGATCTCGCTGGCGCCGGCCCGGCGCGGCACGAGGATCAGCCAAGGGAAGCGGGCATCGTCCATGAGGAGGACGCTGCACAGGGCGAGGTCGCCCACATGCACGGTGTCGGCGACCAGCTGCGGGTCGAGGGTGAAGTCTGTGTTCATCGCGACGCGATGTAGAGCGGAACCGTGGCCGATGCGAGGGGCGCGTCCCTCAGATCCCGCTGAACCAGTTGTAGCCCTGGTCCTCCCAGTAGCCTCCCGGATAGTCGTTGGTCACGAAGATCGCCGCGATGTGCTTGGGGCTCTTGAAGCCCAGCTTCGTCGGCACCCGGACCCGCAAGGGGTAGCCGTACTCGGGCGCGAGCGGCTGGCCGGCGAAGTCGAGGGCCAGGATCGTCTGCGGGTGCAGGGCGCTCGGCATGTCGAGGCTGCCGTAATAGCGGTCGGCGCATTTGAACCCGACATATTTCGCGGTGAGGTCGGCGCCGGTCCGCTCCAGGAAGGTCCGCAGCGGCACGCCGCTCCACTGCCCGATCTGGCTCCAGCCCTCGATGCAGATGTGGCGGGTGATCTGGCTCTCCTGCGGCAGGGCGCGCAGCTTCGCCAGCGTCCAGGGCGACTTGTCGGCGACGAGGCCGGAAACCTCCAGCTTCCAGGTCGCCTCGTCGATCTCCGGGATGTTGTCGGGCGGATAGAAGGCGTTGAAGCGGAAGGGACTGTCGATCATCGAGGCCGGGTAGGTCGGCGCCAGGGTCTTGGGATCGAACAGCCATTGCTGGACCCGGTCGTTGGCCCGCGACATCGCCCAGAGCACACGGTCTGCCAGGGTGCCGTTGCTGCCGGTGGAGAGGTCGCAGCCGGAGAGCAGGGTCAGGGCTCCCAGCGAGAGGCCGCCGCGCAGCACCATCCGGCGTTCCAGACGGGCGAGGTCGGGGGCGAGGTCGCGGCGCAGGGCCTTGAGGCGGGCGGCGGCGTCGGGATCGTGGGGCATCAGCGGGCGGTCTCCTCGGTGATCCGGGCGCGGCCGGTGATCATCGCCGGCAGCGTGCTCGGGACGACGAAGACGAGGGCGAGGTGGATGAGGATGAAGCCCACCAAGCCCGCCATGGCGCCGAAATGGACCCGCCGCGCCCATTCGTAGCCGCCGAACAGGTTCGCGAGGCTCTGCCATTGGACCGGCTTCCACAGGGCGCAGCCCGAGGCGACGAGGAGCAGACCGAGGACGATGGCGACCACGTAGGCGAGGCGCTGGACGGCGTTGTAGCGGCCGACCCGGTGGCTCAGACGCAGCGCCAGGGCGGCGCGGGCGTCGCGCCAGATCGCCCCCGGGCTCAGGGGCAGGAGGGCGGTGGAGAAGTGGCGGGCCAGGAGACCGTAGGCGAGATAGGCGAGGCCGTTGAGGGCGAAGAGCCACATGGCGGCGAAGTGCCAGGCGAGCGCGCCGCCGAGCCAGCCGCCGAGGGTCGCCCATTTCGGGAAGACGAAGGGGAAGAGCGGCGAGGCGTTGTAGATCGCCCAGCCGCTGAACAGCATGCAGAACACCGCGACCGCGTTGATCCAGTGGGTGACCCGCACCACGAGGGGGTGGATCACCACGAGGCGCGACGGGGCTTCGGGAACGATCGTCAACGGGACCTCGATATCTCGGCAACCTCGGAATCTCGGGCCGACCCCGCCGGCGGAACCGGCGGGGAGGGGCGGGATCACATCGACGGAACGGTGCCGTTGCGGCCGACGATGAGGACGGCAGCGTTGAGCTTGCCGTCGGCGCCCGCCTTGGTGAAGGCCACGACCTTGGCGCCCGGCACCACGATGCTCTTCTCGCCCGGATCGACGAGCGTCACCGGCACGTCCTCCGGCACCATGACCTTCTTCTCGCCGCCCTGGTACTTGACCAGCATGGTGCGCCCTTCGGTGCCGGACAGGCTGCCGATGGCGCCGTTGGTCATGGTGGAGTTGGAGCCGAGGTCCCACGGATAATGGCCGTCGGCGGTGCCGCGCAGGGAGGAGGCGAACACCGTTACCTGCAGGGCCTTCTGGGTGCCGTCGGGCTGCGGAATCGCGGCGGTGCCGATGTAGCTCTCGGACTTGATGTCGGAGAGTTGGCCGGTGCTCGCGGCCAGGATCTTAGTGTCGTCCCCGAAGGTCACGGTCTTGGCCTCGCCTATGCGGGGCTTGATCGTCACGGTCGAGCCGTCGACGGACTCGATGGTGCCACGGTAGCGCACCACATCGGCGGCGCGCGCCGGTGCGGCGGCGAGGGCGAGGCCGACGGTCAGGCCGGTGAGCAGCGTCTTCATCATGATCATGGCGTTCCTCCTTGTTGGATCTCGATCGGGACCGGATCGTGAGCGGACGCGGTACGTCCGGCTTGCCGCGGGTGGTTCGACCGGGATGGTGCCTTGGTTACGTCGGCGGGACGCCGCCGTTTCCGCTCGCGATCATCCGGTCGGACACGCCATCACAGGCTTCCGGGTCGCCCAGCGGACGCCGGAGGGGGCAGGCACGAAGGATAGCGACGTCATGCAGGCGTGCCCGGCGACCGATCGGTGCCGGCGAACAGAACGCTGCTCCCAATCCTGCCAGCGCGCAAGTCAATTGCGCGCGATCCGGATCTGTCGTGGTGCCGAAGGCCCGGTGCGCCGGACTTCAGTGCGCCATCAGCATCGGGATCGCCGCATGGGCGAGGAGATGGCTCGTGGGACCGCCGAAGATCATCTGGCGCAGGCGGCTCTGGGTGTAGGCGCCCTTGATCAGCAGGTCGCAGCCGAAGGATTCGGCCTCGGCGAGATAGACCTCGCCCGGTGTCCGCCGGCCGGCCGAATAGGCCCGGAAATCCGCGCTGATGCCTTCGCAGGCCAGGGCGCGGGCCAGTTCCTGGGCGGTGGGGCCGGGCACCATCCCGCCCTCGACGCTGATGATGCGGATCCGCTTGGCCTGCCGCAGGAACGGCATCGCGAAGGCCACGGCCCGGGCCGTCTCGGTGGAGCCGTTCCAGGCGATCAGGATCGCCTCGCCCAGGGTCGCGGGCGCGATCGGGGGGGCCAGGAGGATCGGTCGCCCGCTCTCGAACAGGGCGGTCTCGAAGGTGGTCATGCGCGGGGCGGAATCCTCCGTGCCGGGCCTTCCCACCACCGTCGCGGTGAACAGGCGCGCATACTGGCCGAGGAAGCCGTCGCCCGCCGGTACGTCGGCTCGCCAGCGGTAGCGCGGACCGGCCGCGAGGGCCTCGGGATTGCACGGGCCCTCGGCCGCGAGCGGCACGCCGGCCCGGTTCATGAAGTCGACGAACTGGCTGCCGGCCCGGTCGGCCTCGACCTTGTCGGCCTCCTCGTCGCGAAGCCAGGTCATGCCTCCGACCATGTCCACGGGCACGTATTCGGCCAGGGCCGGACGCAGGGAGACCCCCTCGATGAGGCTGCTGAAGCGGCGGGCGGTGAGGATCGCGGTCTCGAAGACCGAGGGCAGGGCGTCATGGGACGCGACGGGAACGAGCAGGGTCTTCATGGGGGAGCCTTCCTCGCAGCGGCACGAGGGCGTCAGGCTAGTGCGAAACGGGGTTCCGGAAAACAGCACGACCGAGGCTGGTGAGCGTTTTCCCGAAGTGCCTGCGCCGGCATGCGGGGCCGCGCAGTCTGCAGGCTATTTCCGCGAGAAGCTTGGCCATTTACAAGATCAGTCTGGATCGAGAAGAGCTCAGAAAAGAGACAGTTTAAGGTGGGAACCCAATCGAACCTTCGTCGTTGGCCCAACAACCGTGACAGGCAGGCTCCGCATCGGGGACGAATAGCCTTTTGCCTTGCAGGCTGCCCTGTTCCGTCAGATTAGAGGAACCCATGATCAAGAAGACTCTCGCTCTCACCGCCATGCTGACCGCCCTTTCCGCTCCCGCCTTCGCGCAGGGGATGGGCAGCGACTTCCGCATGGAGGCCATGCAGGCCAACGCCTTCGAGATTCAGTCGAGCCAGATCGCGCTCAACAAGAGCCGCAACCCGCAGGTGCTGCGCTTCGCCCGCGAGGCGATCCGTGATCACCGCGCCGCCAACGTCGCCCTGGCCGGCGGCGAAGGCAACTATGCCGCGGTGCGTGCCAACGAGGGCCTCGGCGGCCTGATCACGGCTCCGCTCGCGGTGGCGGGTGGCGCCGTCGGCGCTGCCACGGGCGCGGCCGCCGGCGCGGTGGGTGGTACTTTGAGCGGTGGCCCGGTGGCCGGCGTCGAGGGGATCGGAACCGGCGCGGCGCGCGGCGCGGCCACGGGCAGCCAGGCCCTGCGCGGCGACGTGGACACCACCGCCGGGACCACCATCATCCAGCCGAACCCGCAGCAGCAGGCGATGCTTGCCGAGCTGTCGCAGACCCCGGCCGGCCCGCGCTTCGACCGGCTCTACGGGCGCATGCAGGTCCAGTCGCACGAGATGACCATCGGCATGTTCCGCTCCTACGCCGCTTCGGGTCCGAACCCGGCCCTGCGCGCCCATGCCGAGCAGGCCCTGCCGGTCCTGCAGTCGCATTACCAGATGGCGCAGAGCCTGCCGGGCGCCCGCTGACCCTCGCCGACACGCGCCGGGCTCATCGCCCGGCGTGATGCCGGAAACGGGAAGGACGCCGAGCCCCGGGCTCGGCGTCCTTCTTCGTTCCGGGATGCCTCAGGCTTCGGCGCAGCCGATCATCGAGGCGGGGCTCAGGCTGCGGCCGGCCTGATCGACGGCCGGCTCGAACGCGCCGGTCTCGGGGTTGCGCAGGAGCAACTCGCCGCGCGCGATGCCGAAATGGGCGCCGTGCAGGCTCAGCTGTCCGCTCTCCACGCGCTTGCGCACGAACGGGAAGGTCATCAGGTTCTCGAGGCTCTGGGAGACCATCGCGTATTCGAGGCGCGTCAGGTAGTCGGGCGCCTGCGGATCGCCGGCCTTGCTGGCGGCGGGCTCGACCAAGGAGACCCACTTGCCGATGAAATCGCCCTTCGACAGGGGCTTCGCGGGATTGGCGTACGCCTTGATGCCGCCGCAGGTGGCGTGACCCAGCACCACGATGTGCTTGACCTCCAGGCCCTCGACCGCGAACTCGATCGCCGCGGAGGTGCCGTGGAAATCACCGCCGGTCTCGTGCGGGGGCACGATGTTGGCGACGTTGCGGATCACGAAGAGTTCACCGGGCCCGGTATCGAAGATGACCTCGGGAGACACGCGGCTGTCGCAGCAGCTGATCATCAGGACTTCGGGACTCTGCCCCTCAGCCAGCTTGGCGTAGCGCTTGGCCTCGTCGGTGAGGCGACCGTCGATAAACGAGCGGTAGCCGGCCTTCAGCGTCTCTGGGAACATGGATCGGTTTCTCCTCGTGGGTTGTCGTGCGCGGCGCGCCACTCCGCGGTGCGCCGGATGGCTAGGGCTGCTCTCGCCAGTTTAGGACGATGGGCGTGCCGGGTATCGTCCCGGCGATGATGTCGCGGGCGACCGCGGCCAGCCCTTGCGGCTCGATGCGCTCGGAGGTGGTCTCGAGTTCGGCCAGCGTCCACCAGCGCGTGCCCAGGACCGGATTGTCCTCGGTCTCGGCGAGGCGGCTCGTGTCCACGGTCGCGTCGGGCAGGCGGACGACGAAGTAGCGCTCGCGGGCGTAGCGTGAGGTGCGGAACAGGTGGAAGGGGCCGTCGCAGGCCGCGACCTGCGGCCCGATCTCGGCATCCGCCACGCCGATCTCCTCGGAGAGTTCGCGGCGGCAGGCTTCCACATGCGTCTCCCCGGCCTCCAGCCCGCCCCCGGGCATGAACCAGAAGGTGCGGGCCTCCGGCTTGGCGGGATCGATCGGGCGCACCGACTCGTAGGCGATGAGCAGGAGGCGCTGATCGGGATCGAACACCAGGGCCCGGGCGATGTCGCGAACGGTCAGATCCTGCGTCATGTCCCTCTCACGGCTCCGCTTCGACCTCCGATCTAGCAGGGAATCCGCCTGCGGCCAGGGGGCGACCCGACGGAGCGGCCGGCATCCAGATCACGATGGGAAGACCCTGGTCATCCGATCCGGGCGGATCGGGCAGGGGGCGGGCACGGCCGTCGGCGAGATCGCGGGCGACCACGAGGGCGGCCAGCGCATCGAGATGGTCGTCCGCGCCCACGCCCGGGGGCCGCGCCGCGATCAGGCCCTCGGGCAGGCCGGCGCCCGCCAGCAGCGCGCGGCGCTCGGCGAGGCCCGCTTGGCGCGCCGGGCCCTTCTTGCCCGCCGCCAGGGGGTGCCCGCCGTTGAGGCAGCGGAAGACGATCTCGGGATGGACCTCGTGGAGGCGCGCGACGAGGTCCGGGCGTGCGCGCAGCGTCGCGTCGACCGCCCGGATCGCGGGTAGGATGTTCCAGCACTGGATCGAGAGGGCGAAGGACGGCGTGCTGTGCGCGCGCGACAGCGCCTTCGCCTCCGCGTAGGTCGCCGCATAGACCGCCGCACGGGCCGGCACCGGAAACACGCTGGCTCGTCCGGCGCCCAGGAAGGCGCGCGCCGCCCGGTCCGCGCTTCGCCCGCCGCCCGTGACATGCGCCTCCAGGCCGATGGGACAGTCGATCCCGACGCGGATCGGCGCCTCGGGACCATCGAGAAGGTCGACCGGCCGGGCGACGCGCGCGGCACGGAAGCGGCCCGGGTCGTCGAGGTCGAGGAGTACGCCGGCCCAGGCCCCGCGGCACCCGTCGAGGCCGCCGATCCAGCGGGTCATCGACGCGGGCCGGACGTGGCCGGCGCGAACCGGATCGGGCCTGGCTCGTTGTCGCTGCTCAAGGCCGCCGCAGCCGGCGGTCGCCGAAACGGGAATGCGTTCATGGACATCGCCGTCGACAAGGTCACCGAGATCATCCTGCGCGTGCGCGCCGTCGATGTGAAGGAAGGGCCGACCGACCCCGATTCCGGCTCGAACCCCATCGATGACGGGGCCACCGACGTGCTGATCTCGGGCACCGACGACGCCACCGAGGAGGAACTTCGGTCGATGATCGGCGCCCTCAACGACGACGAGCGCGCCGACCTCCTGGCGCTCATCTATATCGGGCGCGGCGACATGGAGCCGGAGGAATGGTCCGAGGCGGTTCGCTTCGCCCGCGAGCGCGAGGCCGCCGGAGAGGGCGCCGCGCACGAAATCCTGGGCATCCCCAACGCGGGCGACCTCCTCGACGAGGGATTGGCCAACCTCGGCATCACGCCGGACCTGCCCGAGGCCTGATCCGGTGGCAAGAATCCGGGGCGGGCCTCCGGTTCGCCTCGGAGCGTGATCTCAGCGACAGGGCAGGGCGAGGGCGGTGTCCGCCACGAAGCCCGCCGTGTCCCGCAGGCTCTGGGGCTGGCTCGGATCCTCCGACACCGCCTCGGCTTCCGCGTGAAGGCGGTCGTTGCAGGCGCAAGTGGGAATCTGGCCTCGCGGCGGCGAGCAGATGTCGTGATGCATGCAGGCGACATCGAGGGCGTCGATGGGCGGCCGGGGACTGCGGTTGCCCGGCCCGCAGTAATTGCCGTGGATCAAGAACGTCCCGCGCTCCGGGTTGACGTAGGGCATCTCCTGCGCCCGAACGCCGGGCACCAGGGTGGCCGACAGGGTCGCGGCGAGCGCCAGGCGGACCGCCATGGGCCGGGCGGTCGAGAACATGCGATCTGCGTCAATCATCAAAGCCTCGTCGTCTCGGTCTGATTGCGCCCTCGCCGGGGGAAATGGGGCCTTGCCCGCGGGGGGCAAGCGTCGGGCTGTTGCCGCGGAGGGCGGACCCTCCCGACAAGACCAGAGCGCATCGCGCGGGTGTCCTGCCGCTCTATCGATGAAACGCTAGAACAAAGCGCCCGTCGAAGACTGTTGATTGTCGGATTTCGCCCGGCCGGATGCTGGCCTTGCGTATTCGGGCTCGACGCTGGGGCGGAGGGGGTGGGAAACCTCGGCCAGAGACGGGAAGGACGGCCGGCGGGCCCGTCATCCACACCGTTAACCTTTTCTTAACCCGCCGATTGTGGTGCAACGCCGGGCGTGGGACATTCGTTAACAGAAGCTTAACGGGGCCAAGGGCGGTCATGCGGTACGGGTTTTCCCAGCGTTTCTCGGGTCTGACGTCCCGCCTCGCCGCCCTCGGCGCCGCGGCGCTGGTCGCCGGTCTCGCCGGTCTCGCCGTCCTGCCGGGCGCACAGGCGCAGACCTTGGCCGCCCTGCCCACCGTGCCGAGCGCCATCAGTGCCGGCGCCCAGACCCGTCCGATCGCCGCCTGGGTCGATTTCTGCGCCGCCTACGCGACCGAGTGCGCGGTGAACACCGCCGAGCCCGCTCAGATCGCTCTGACGCCGGCGATCTGGAACACCATCGTCTCCATCAACCGCCGGGTGAACAAGTCCCTCATCGCCGTCACCGACATGGACCACCTCCACGTCGCCGACCGCTGGGATCTCGCCGAGGACGGCTCGGGCGATTGCGAGGACTTCCAGCTCCTCAAGCGCAAGCTCCTGGCCGAGACCGGCCTGCCGCGCCGGGCGATGCGGATGACGGTCGTGATCGACGAGAAGGGCGAGGGCCATGCCGTCCTCACCCTGATCACCGACCGCGGCGACCTCGTGCTCGACAACAAGACCAGCACGATCCTGCCCTGGCGCCAGACCGGCTACACCTTCATCAAGCGCGAAAGCCAGGATGCCGTGGCCTGGGTCTCCCTCGGCCGCGCCGCCTCGCCGGTCACCACGGCCAACCGCTGAACCGTCCCGACACGGGATCGTGGAAAACCCTGTCCTTTAAGGCGCGGTTAAGCGTGGCGGCGCGAGGGTGATCCCGCTCCGGGATACCTGCCATGACGCTCCGCAACCGCCTCCGCACCGGCGCAGTGCCCGCGCTGCTGCTCCTCTCGGTCGCCTCCGCCGCGGCGCAGGAGGCTCCGAGCGTGGCCGAACGCCACGCATCGTGGCGCGCCTGCCTCAACCGCAACTTCGCGCTCCAGGCCGCCCTGTCCAGCCGCGTCGTCGCGGCCGACGCGGCCCTGCGCACCTGCCGGCCGAGCGAGCAGGCCTACCTCACCGCCCTCTCGGCCTCGCCCCTCGTCGATGGCGACGACGTCGCCCGGGTCCGTCCGGCCCTGCTCCTGCGTGCCAGGGGATGGCTCCTCGAGGGCGGGCGCCAGCGGCCGCTCTGACGCGCCTCGTCTGAAGGGCCTCGTCCGTCCGGGATGTCCCTCGTTCGGCCCCGCGGGGCGGGCATCTCAGGCGAAGGATTTCCGCGGGTCGAAGGCGTCGCGCACGGCCTCGCCGGCGAAGACCAGCAGGCTCAGCATCACCGCCACCACGAAGAACCCGGTCAGCCCGAGCCAGGGGGCCTGGATGTTGTCCTTGCCCTGCGCCAGGAGTTCGCCCAGGGAGGCCGAGCCGGGCGGAAGCCCGAAGCCCAGGAAGTCCAGGGAGGTCAGCGTCCCGATCGACCCGTTGAGGATGAAGGGCAGGAAGGTCAGCGTCGCCACCATGGCGTTGGGCAGCAGGTGCCGGCTCATGATGCGGATGTTCGAGAGCCCCAGCGCCCGGGCGGCGCGCACGTATTCGAAGTTGCGGGCCCGCAGGAACTCCGCCCGCACGACCCCGACCAGGGACACCCACGAGAACAGCAGCAGGATGCCCAGCAGGACGAAGAAGCCCGGCTCGATGAAGGCCGAGATGATGATGATGAGGTAGAGGGTCGGGATGCCGCTCCAGACCTCGATGAAGCGCTGCAGGGCGAGATCGACCCAGCCGCCGAAATAGCCTTGCACGGCCCCCGCGATCACGCCGATCACCGAGGAGATCAGGGCGAGGATCAGCCCGAACAGCACCGAGATGCGAAAGCCGTAGATGATGCGCGCCAGCACGTCGCGGGTGGTGTTGTCGGTCCCGAGCCAGTGCGTCTCCAGCTCGGCGCAGGGCTTGCCCACGTTCTGGCACTGCGCCTCCGTCAGCAGCCAGGTCGGGGGCGAGGGGGAGGGCGTCGGCAGGCCGTCGATGATGGTGTCGTAGGAATAGGGGATCGGCGGCCAGATCGCCCAGCCGTTGTCGGCGATCTCCTTGCGCGTCTCCGCCGAGCGGTAGTTCGGCCGGGCGTAGAAGCCGCCGAACTTCTCGTCCGGGTAGTCGATGACCACCGGGAACAGGATCTCGCCCTTGTAGGAGACAACAAGGGGCCGGTCGTTGGCGATGAACTCGGCGAACAGGCTCGTGACGAACAGACCCGTGAAGATCAGGAACGACCAGTAGCCGAGCCGGTTGCGCCGGAAGTTGGCGAGCCGCCGCCGGTTGAGCGGCGACAGGCCGCGGTGCGGCGGGGGCAGGGCGACCACCTCGGCGGCGTCGGGACGCGCGACCTCGTTCATCGGGCGCCGCCCCCCGGTCCGCCGGATGTCAGCCGTCGATGCGCGTCGCCGTGCCCTCGATCTCGTTGGGGCGCAGGCCGCCGTGGCGCTCGAGATGGCGCCGCAGCAGACGGACGTTGCGGCGGTTGGCCTTGAAGGCCGCATCGAACAGGTCGCCCGCGAGGGGCACGGCACCGAGCGCCCCGTCGGCCGCGATGTTCAGGGCCATCCGGGCGATGAGCCAGCGCGGCGCCCCGAGTCGGCGCGCCTCCACCACGATGTAGGAGGCCAGCAGCATGCCGGCGACGTCGCCCACCACCGGCACGAGGCCGACCAGGGCGTCGAGACCCACCCGGCGGTTGATACCGGGGATCACGAAGGCCGAGTCCATCAGGTGCGCGAACGCCTCCAGGCGCAGCAGCGTCGCCTCGCGGTCGTCCGCCTTCGGCCGGAAGCGGGTCGTGGCACCGGCGGTCTGGGTGAAGTCCATGGTCGGGCTCCGGGTGATGCGCGGCGTGGTCATGCGCCAGGATGTGGCCCCGGCCCTGCGCCCCCACAAGCGCCGTCCGCGCGAACCCGCCCATCAGGCCGCCTGCCGGGCGACGGTGGAAAGCCGGTCGAGGGCCTGGTCGAGGACGTCGTCCGCCTTGGCGAAGCACAGCCGCACCAGATGGCGCACCGAGGCGTCGGGATAGAACGCGCTGATCGGGATCGCGGCCACGCCGTGCCGGCGCACTAGATCGTCGCAGAACGCGACATCGTCGTCGCAGCCGAGCGGCGCGAGATCGACGTTGAGGAAGTAGGTGCCGTAGGAGGGCAGCACCCGGAAGCCGCGATCCGCGAGGCCCGTCGCGAGGCGGTCGCGGGAGGCCGCGAAGCGTGCGCGCATGCCGGTGA
Organism: Methylobacterium sp. FW306-05-D; assembly: GCF_058782155.1. Lineage (NCBI taxonomy): Bacteria > Pseudomonadati > Pseudomonadota > Alphaproteobacteria > Hyphomicrobiales > Methylobacteriaceae > Methylobacterium > Methylobacterium sp. FW306-05-D. The sequence continues at coordinate 55,005 of NZ_JBYSXL010000016.1, read as the reverse complement.
AGTAGGCGTCCTCCTTGGCCAGGCCGTAGGCCACCGCCTCCTGCAGGGCGGGGGGCGTCGTGAAGGTGAGGAACTGGTGGGCATTGGCCACCACGCGCAGCAGGGCCGGCGCCGCCATCACGAAGCCGACCTTCCAGCCGGTGAGACCGAAGATCTTGCCGGCCGAGCCGATCTTCACGGTCCGGTCACGCATGCCGGGCAGCGCCATCAGCGGGCAGTGCCGGGCGCCGTCGAAGACGATGTGCTCCCAGACCTCGTCGCAGACCGCCACGACGTCGTGGCGCGTGCAGAACGAGGCCAGCAACGCCAGGTCCTCGCGCCCGAAGATCGTGGCGCTCGGATTGAGCGGATTGTTGAGGACGACGAGCTTCGTCCGGTCCGAGAAGGCTTCCGCGAGGGCGTCCGCGTCGAGGCGGAAATGCGGCGGCTGGAGCGGCACGATGCGGGCGACGCCGCCGGCCCGGCGCACCAGCGGCAGGTAGGCGTCGTAGAGGGGGGCGAACAGCACGACCTCGTCGCCCGGCGCGATCAGGGCGAACAAGGCGGCGGCGATGGCCTCGGTGGCACCCGAGGTCACCATCACCTCGCTCATCGGGTCGAGGTCCAGCCCCTGATGATGCGTGTAATGCGCCGCGATCGCCCGGCGCAGGTCGGGTAGGCCCATCATCGGCGGGTACTGGTTGTCGCCATGAAGCACGGCCTCGGCGGCCTTGCGCCGGACATCCTCCGGACCCGGATCGTCCGGGAAGCCCTGGCCGAGGTTGATCGCGCCGAGTTCGCGGGCGAGGCCCGACATCACCGTGAAGATGGTCGTCGGCAGATCGGCGAGAACGGGATTCATGCAGCAGGATTCTTGGAGCGGGAGTCACAAGGAACGGGGTTTCGCGGAAACGTCCGCGGGACCGGAAGAATGGCTTGCCGTGGCGTAGCACGCCGCTTCGTCCCGGTGAAATGTGCGTCCTCGCACGCGGCTTCGACACCTCTGTTTGCCATTGCCTGACGATTGTTGACTTTCATCATCCATCACGTAACTCTCCGCTCACGGCTGGAGCGGTGATTGCCAGCGCGGGACTTCGCCCCCTCGTTCCGTACACGTGTCGTCGCCGCTCCGGTCCGTCTCGAGAAAAGGTCGTCGCTCCCCCCAGCGACGGCCTTTTTCGTTTTGCCGCCTCGGACGAATTGGGCGGAATCCGCGTTCTGAACAGCGGCGTCCGGCATTCGGCATTGCAGCAATACGTCGGAAACGCGAAGGCCCCACTGGAGTCGCATTGGTTCCCTAGGACGTCTCGCATGCCGTGCCGCGACTGCCTTCGAGACCTGGGACAGGCCAGGGCCGCGACCCGATCCCGAGCCGCGCGATCCAGGGGGATCGGGCGTCGGTCAGGCGCTACCGGCGAGGCGGACGGGGTGCGACGTCGTTCGATCCTGTCCCGACGGGCCCGGGGAGCCTATCTCTCCTTGGTCGGCAGCCCGCGCCGGTCCGGTTCGGCGCAGACCCGGCGCGCGGCCCGGGATTGCGGCGCGTCCGGGACCGTTGGTCACGGGAAGGCTTTGCGGTTCGTCGCCTCGCATCGCCGACCGCAACACGCCATGATCGTCAGGCCATGAACGAAACCTCGCCCATCCGCACCGAGACAGCGCGTGAATATCCCGGAGCGCTCCCGGGCGAGGCATTGCCGCGCGAGACCCGGAGCGCGCCGCCCGTCCGCCGCCGCAGCCGGGCCCGGCTCTGGTTCGTCCTGCTCCTGATCCTCGCGGGTGCCGGCTATGCCGGATACCGTTTCTACCTCGCGCCGAAATCGGAGACCCAGGTCGCGGCCACGCCCGGACGCGGCAAGGGCGCGGGCGGACGCGGCGGCCATGGTGAGCCGCCTCAGGCGGTCGGCATCGCCACGGTGGCACCGGGCGACGTACCGATCGTGCTCGCCGGCCTCGGCACCGTGACGCCCCTCGCCACCGTGACGGTGCGCTCGCAGATCAGCGGCTACCTCACCGAGATCGGGTTCCGCGAGGGCCAGACGGTGAAGAAGGGCGATTTCCTCGCCCAGATCGATTCCCGGCCCTACGAGGCCCAGCTCGCCCAGTATCAGGGCCAGCTCATGCGCGACCAGGCGCTGCTGCAGAACTCGAAGCTCGACCTTGCCCGCTTCCAGCGGCTCTCCCAGCAGGATTCGATCTCGAAGCAGAACGTCGACACCCAGGGCGCCCTCGTGAAGCAGAACGAGGGCACGGTGGCGGCCGACCAGGCCCTCGTCGACCAGCAGAAGCTGAATATCACCTACACCCGCATCGTCTCACCGGTGGAGGGCCGCGTCGGCCTGCGCCAGATCGACCAGGGCAACTACATCACCGCCGCCTCCACCAGCATCGTGGTGGTCACGCAGCTGCATCCGATCTCGGTGGTCTTCACCCTGCCGGAGGACGACGTCGCGCGGGTGATGCGGCGCGTGCGCGCGGGCGCCAAACTCGCGGTGACGGCCTACGACCGGGGCGACACCAACGTCATCGCCACGGGCGTCCTCGACACCGTGGACAACCAGATCGACACCACCACCGGCACCGTGAAGCTGCGGGCGATCTTCGAGAACCAGGACGACGCCCTGTTCCCGAACCAGTTCGTCAACGCCAAGCTGACCGTCGACACCGTGCGCGACGCGCCCATCGTCCCGACGGCCGCGATCCTGCGGGGCACGCCGGGGACCTACGTCTACCTGATGCAGGGCGACGACAAGGTGGTGGTCCGGCCGGTCAAGCTCGGCGAGGCGGACGGCCCGCGGACGGTGGTCACCGAGGGGCTGACCAACGGTGACCGCGTGGTCGTGGACGGCACCGACCGCCTGCGCGACGGCGCGCCGGTGCGCGTCACCGAGGAGGGCGGCAAGCCCCGGAACGCCCCGCACCGGGACCATACGGGCAACGCCCAGGACAAGCCGTCCGGTGGTCCAGGCGCACCCGCGGATGCTCCGAGCACCCCGGCCGCCGCCCCTGTGACCGAGGGGGCCAAGCCCGACGCCGCCAAGGCCGATGCGGTCGCTCCCGAGGGCCAGAAGCGCGAGCGGCGCCGGCAGCGCCCGGCCGAGGCGCAATGACCCGATGAATCCGTCCCGCCTCTTCATCCTGCGGCCGGTCGCCACCACGCTGTTCATGCTGGCGATCCTCCTGGTCGGCATGGTGTCGTACCTGAACCTGCCGGTCTCGGCCCTGCCGTCGGTGGATTACCCGACGATCCAGATCCAGACCTTCTATCCGGGCGCCAGCCCCGAGGTGATGACCTCGGCGGTGACGGCACCGCTTGAGCGGCAGTTCGGACAGCTGGCCAACCTCAACCAGATGACCTCGCAGAGCTCGGCGGGAGCCTCCGTCATCACCCTGCAGTTCAGCCTGGATCTGCCCCTCGACATCGCCGAACAGCAGGTCCAGGCGGCGATCAACGCGGCCGGTAACCTCCTGCCCTCCGACCTGCCGGCACCGCCGATCTACGCGAAGGTCAACCCGGCCGACGCGCCGATCCTGACGCTGGCGCTGACCTCGAAGACCCTGCCGCTCACCGAGGTGCGCGATCTCGCCGAGACGCGGCTGGCGCAGAAGATCTCCCAGGTGGCCGGCGTCGGCCTCGTCAGCACCGGCGGCGGCCAGCGCCCCGCCGTGCGCATCCGCTTCAACGCCCGGGCGCTCGCGGCCTACGGCCTCAACATCGACGACCTTCGCACCACGGTCACCAACCTCAACGTCAACACGCCCAAGGGCACCATCGACGGCCCGACCCAGTCCTACGCCATCAACGCCAACGACCAGATCCGCGACCCGAAGGCCTATGACGACGCGATCATCGCCTACAAGAACGGCGCGCCGGTCCGGCTCTCGGACGTGGCCGACGTGGTCAACGGGCCCGAGAACACCAAGCTCGGCGCCTGGATGGACGAGACGCCCGCCGTCATCCTGAACATACAGCGCCAGCCGGGCGCCAACGTCATCGCCACCGTCGACAAGATCAAGGCGCTGCTGCCCCAGCTCCAGGCGACCCTGCCGGCCGCCATCGGCGTCACCGTGCTCACCGACCGCACCACCACCATCCGCGCCTCGGTGCACGACGTTCAGGTGGAGCTGGCGCTGGCCATCGGCCTCGTGGTCTTGGTGATCTTCCTGTTCCTGCGCAGCGTCTCCGCAACCCTGATCCCGAGCCTGTCGGTGCCCCTGTCGCTCATCGGCTCCTTGGCGATCATGGACCTCTATGGCTTCTCCCTCGACAACCTTTCGCTGATGGCGCTGACCATCGCGACGGGCTTCGTGGTCGACGACGCCATCGTGGTGATCGAGAACATCGCCCGCCACGTGGAGGAGGGCGACTCGCCCCTGGAAGCCGCGCTGAAGGGCAGCCGCGAGATCGGCTTCACCATCATCTCGCTCACGGTCTCGCTGATCGCGGTGCTGATCCCGCTCCTCTTCATGGGCGACGTGGTCGGGCGCCTCTTCCACGAATTCGCGATCACGCTGGCGGCCACCATCATCATCTCGGCGGTGGTCTCGCTCACCCTCGTGCCGATGCTGTGCGCCCGCCTGCTCAAGGCCCACGTGCCCGGGAAGGCTGAGGCTCGCGAGGGCTTCATCGCCCGCACCGCACGCCGCGGCATGGACGGCATCATCGCGGGCTACGGCCGCATGCTGCGGGTGGTGCTGCGCCACCAGACGCTGACCCTGGTCGTGACCCTCGGCACCATCGCGCTCACCGCATACCTGTTCGTTGTGATCCCGAAGGGGTTCTTTCCGGTGCAGGACACAGGTGTCATCCAGGGCGTGACCCAGGCCGACCAGACCGTTTCCTACGCCGCCATGGCGGAGCGCCAGCAGAAGCTCGCCGCTATCGTGCTGAAGGACCCGGACGTGCGGAGCCTGTCCTCCTTCATCGGGGTCGACGGCCAGAACGTCACCCTGAATTCCGGCCGCTTCCTCATCAACCTGAAGCCGCAGGACGAGCGCACGGCGCGCGCGCCCGCGATCATCGAGCGGCTGAAAGCGGCCACCACCGACGTGGCAGGCATCCGCCTCTACCTGCAATCGGTGCAGGACCTCACCATCGACACGGCGGTGGGCGCGACCCAGTACCAGGTCATCCTGGAGAACCCGAACCTCACGGAGTTCGAGACCTGGGTGCCGCGCTTCGTGCGGGCCCTGCAGGCCTCGCCGCTCCTGATGGATGTCGCGAGCGACCTGCAGGCGAGCGGGCTGGCCGCCTACATCACCATCGACCGGCCCACCGCCGGGCGCTACGGCATCACGCCGGCCACCGTCGACAACGCCCTCTACGACGCCTTCGGCCAGCGCATCATCTCGACGATCTTCACCCAGTCGAACCAGTACCGGGTCATCCTCGAGGCCGATCCCGACCTGCACAAGACCATCGAGAGCCTCGATCACATCTACCTGCCGTCCTCCACCGTCGCCTCGGGCCAGGTCCCGCTCTCGGCGGTGGCCCAGGTCAGCGAGCGGCGGGCGCCCCTGCTCATCAGCCATCTCGGGCAGTTCCCCGCCACCACCGTGTCGTTCAACCTCGCCCCCGGCGCGGCTCTGGGCGACGCCGTCTCGGCGGTGGAGGCGGCGCGCCGGTCGATCGACCTGCCGCCGAGCTTCCGCGTCGTGCCCCAGGGCTCGGTCTTCGCCTTCCAGTCGGCGCTCTCGAACCAGCTCTTCCTGGTGCTCGCCGCCATCGTCACGGTCTACATCGTGCTCGGCGTGCTCTACGAGAGCTTCATCCACCCGATCACCATCCTGTCGACCCTGCCCTCGGCCGGCATCGGGGCGCTGATCGGGCTGATGCTGTTCGGGCTCTCCCTCGACATCATCGCGATCATCGGCATCGTGCTTCTCATCGGCATCGTGAAGAAGAACGCGATCATGATGATCGACTTCGCGCTCCAGGCCGAGCGCGAGGAGGGGATGAGCCCCCGCGACGCGATCTACGAGGCCTGCATCCTGCGCTTCCGGCCGATCCTGATGACGACGCTGGCGGCCCTGTTCGCGGCGGTGCCGCTCATCGTCGGCACCGGCGTCGGCTCCGAGCTGCGCCAGCCGCTGGGCATCGTCATCGCCGGCGGCCTCATCGTCAGCCAAGTGCTGACGCTCTTCACCACCCCGGTGATCTATCTCGCCTTCGACCGCCTGGAACGCCGCCTCTCGGGCCGCCGCGAAGGCGGCGCCGGCAGCGTCGAGGCGCTGCCGTGAATGTCTCCGAGCCGTTCATCCGGCGGCCCGTCGCCACCACGCTGCTCACCATCGGCGTGCTTCTCGCCGGCATCTTCGCCTTCCTGAAGCTGCCGGTGGCCCCGCTGCCGCAGGTGGATTTTCCCGTCATCCTGGTCCAGGCGCAGATGGCCGGCGCCTCGCCGGAGACCATGGCGACCACCGTGGCAGCGCCCCTGGAGCGCCGCCTCGGCTCCATCGCCGACGTCACCGAGATGACCTCGACGAGTTCGCTCGGCTCGGTGCGCCTCGTGCTGATGTTCGGGCTCAACCGCGACATCGACGGCGCGGCCCGCGACGTCCAGGCGGCGATCAACGCGGCGCGGGCCGACCTGCCCACGGCTTTGCGCTCGAACCCGACCTACCGGAAGTTCAACCCGGCCGACGCGCCGATCCTGATCCTGGGCCTCACCTCCAACACCCTGTCTCCGGGTCAGCTCTACGATTCCGCCGCCACGGTGGTGCAGCAGAAGATGTCCCAGCTCCCCGGAGTGGGGAACGTCGACATCGGCGGCTCGTCGCTCCCGGCGGTGCGGGTGGAACTCGATCCGACCGCCCTGTTCAACTACGGCATCGGGCTCGAGGGGATCCGCGCGGCCCTGGCCTCGGCCAACGCCAATTCGCCGAAAGGCGCGATTGAGACCGACACGCGCCATTACCAGCTCTACGCCAACGACCAGGGCCGGGTGGCCGCCGACTATCGCGACCTCGTCGTCGCCTACCGGAACGGCGCCGCCGTGCGCCTCACGGATGTCGGCAAGATCGAGGATTCCGTCGAGGACCGGCGCAACCTCGGCCTCGTCAACGGCAAGCCGGGCGTGATCCTGTTCATCTACAAGCAGCCGGGCTCCAACGTCGTCGAGACGATCAAGGGGCTGAAGGCCGCGATCCCGCAGGTGACGGCGGCGCTTCCCGGCGACATCGACCTCACCGTCACGGGCGACCGCAGCGCCACCATCCGCGCCTCGCTGGCCGAGACCGAGGAGACGCTGATCATCGCGGTCGCCCTCGTGATCTTCGTGGTGTTCCTGTTCCTGCGCTCGGGCCGCGCCACGCTGATCCCCGCGGTCGCCGTTCCGATCTCCATCGTCGGCACCTTCTCGGCGATGTACCTGCTCGACTACAGCCTCGACATCCTGTCCCTGATGGCGCTGATCATCGCCACCGGCTTCGTCGTCGACGACGCGATCGTCGTTCTGGAGAACATCCAGCGCCACATCGAGCAGGGCAAGCCGCGGGTCGAGGCGGCGCTGCTCGGCTCCCGCGAGGTCGGCTTCACCGTCATCTCCATGAGCCTGTCCCTGGTGGCGGTGTTCCTGCCGATCCTGCTGATGGGCGGCATCGTCGGGCGGCTGTTCCAGGAATTCGCCGTCACCCTGTCGCTGGCGATCCTCATCTCCCTGGTGCTGTCGCTCACCACTACGCCGATGATGTGCGCGCTCTTCCTGCGGCCCGAGGCGGCGCACGGCGCTGTCCGCCCCAACGGGTTCGTGCGCGCCCTGGAGACCGGGTTCGATCGCATGTTGGCGGGCTACGAGCGGACCCTGCGGGTCGCCATGCGGCACCGGCGGCTCGTGGCCCTCTCGCTGCTGGCGACCGTGGGGCTCAACGTCTACCTCTACGTCATCGTCCCGAAAGGCTTCTTCCCCGAGCAGGATACGGGGCAGATGATGGGCGGCATCCAGGCCGACCAGCGCATCTCGTTCCAGTCGATGAAGCAGAAGCTGGAGCAGGCCACCGCCATCGTGCAGGCCGATCCGGCCGTCGACAGCGTCGTCGGCTTCACCGGCGGGCGCGGCACCAACTCGGCCAACGTCTTCGTCGGCCTGAAACCCCGGGGCGAGCGCGATTCGATCACCGCCGTGATGGCACGCCTGCGGCCGAAGCTGTCCCGCGTCGCCGGTGCCCGGCTCTACCTGTTCCCACGCCAGGACCTGCGCATGGGCGGCCGCCAGAGCTTCGCCCAGTACCAGTACACGCTCCAGGGCGACACGGCCGAGGAACTCTACCAGGCCGCGCCGAAGCTGGTGCAGGCCCTGCAGAAGAACCCGATCTTCGCCGACGTCACCTCGGACCAGCAGGAGGGCGGGCTCGAGAGCCGCCTCGTCATCGACCGCGCCAGCGCCTTCCGCTACGGCCTGACCCCGGACAAGATCGACAACACGCTCTACGACGCCTTCGGCCAGCGCCAGGTCTCGACGATCTACAACCCGCTGAACCAGTACCACGTCGTGATGGAGATCGCCCCGCGCTACCTCCAGAGCCCCGACACCCTGAAGATGCTCTACGTCTCGACCTCGGGCGGCAAGGCGCGGGGCTCGGCCACCACCAACGCGGTGGCCGGCACGGTGGCGGGGGCTCCGGCCGCAGCGGCCACCATCGGCGCCGTGGGCTCGACGGCGACGGCCGACGCCAGCGCCGCCTCCATCGCCACCGATTCGGCCCGCAACGCCGCCGCCAACGCCATCGCGGGCGGCAAGGGAGGCGCCTCCTCCAGCGCGCCGGTGTCGAGCGCGAAGGAGACGATGATCCCGCTCTCGGCCTTCGCCCGCCTGGAGACCGGCAACGCGCCCGTCCAGGTGAGCCACCAGGGCCTGTTCGTCGCCACCACGATCTCGTTCAACCTCGTGCCGGGCAAGAGCCTGTCGGACGCCACCGCCGCCATCGACGCGGCGATCACGGATCTGCGCCTGCCGGCCACCATCCACGGCGAATTCGCGGGCTCCGCCAAGAGCTTCCAGGAATCCTCCTCGCGCCAGCCGCTGCTGATCCTGGCCGCACTCCTGGCCGTCTACACGATTCTCGGTATTCTCTACGAAAGCTTCGTCCACCCCGTCACGATCCTGTCGACCCTGCCCTCGGCCGGCATCGGCGCCCTGCTGGCGCTCCTCGTCTCGGGCACCGAGTTCACGGTGATCGCGCTGATCGCGGTGTTCCTGCTCATCGGCATCGTGAAGAAGAACGCGATCATGATGATCGACTTCGCCCTCGATGCCGAGCGTACGCGGGGCGCGTCTCCGCAGGAGGCGATCTTCGAGGCCTGCCTCTTGCGCTTCCGCCCGATCATGATGACAACGCTCGCCGCGATGCTCGGCGCCCTGCCCCTCATCCTCGCCGGCGGGGAGGGCTCCGAGTTGCGCCGGCCCCTCGGCATCGCCATCGTCGGCGGCCTCATCGTGAGCCAGATCCTGACCCTCTACACCACCCCCGTCGTCTACCTGTACCTCGACCGGCTGCGCCGCCGCGCGCCGGCGGCCGGCGCCGCCCTGAGCCCCGCCGAATGAGGCTGCACCCCGGACTTTTCGCGATGGTGGGCCTGCCCGGGCTCGTCTCGGGCTGCATGGTCGGCCCCGACTATTCCCGCCCCTCGGTGGAGACGCCCCTGGCGTTCAAGCAGGGGGGGACGCGCGAGGACAGCGCCGCCTACGTGGCCAGCCGCAAGGGCTGGCGCCCGGCCGCGCCCAATGACGGCGCCGAGCGCGGCGATTGGTGGCGGGTGTTCCGCGATCCCACCCTCGATCGGCTGGTCCGCCTCGTCGACGTGGACAACCAGACCCTGCGGGTCCAGGTCGCTGCCTACGAGCAGGCGCGCGGCTTCGTCGCCCAGGCCCGCGCCGCCTTGTTCCCCACCGTCACGGGCGCCCCCAGCATCTCGCGGTCCCGCTCCCTCGGGATCGAGCGGACGAACGTCTCCCTGCAGGGTCAGGCGAGCTGGGAGCTCGACCTCTTCGGACGCATCCGCCGCAACATCGAGAGCGAGGTCGTCACCGCCCAGGCCAGCGCCGCGGAGCTCGCCCTGGTGCGCCTGACCATCCAGTCCGAGGTGGCAACCAACTACCTGACGCTGCGCTACCAGGATTCGCTCCAGCGCGTGCTCAACGAGAACATCGAGGGCTACAAGAAGAGCCTCGCGATCACCGAGAACCAGTACAATGCCGGCGTCGCCGCGCGCTCGGACGTGATCACGGCCCAGACCCAGCTCCAGACCACCCAGGCCCAGGCCATCGCCGTCGGCCTGCAGCGCGCCACCTTCGAGCACGCCATCGCGCTCCTGGTCGGCCGGCCGCCCTCCGAGCTGAGCCTGCCGGTGGCGCCCCTCGCCGCCCGTCCGCCCGCGGTCCCGGTCGGCATTCCCTCCTCCCTCCTCGAGCGGCGCCCCGACGTCGCGCAGGCCGAGCGCAACGTCCAGGCCCAGAGCGAGCAGATCGGCGTCGCCGTGGCGGCGTTCTATCCCACCGTGACCCTCTCGGCCTCCGGCGGCATCTCGGGCAGCCCGGCCAACGGCCTGTTCTCGGCCGTCAACCAGGTCTGGTCCGTGGCCGCCGCCGGTTCGGAGGTGTTCTACGATGGTGGCGCCCGCGCGGCGGCCCTGCGCATCACCCGCGCGGCCTACGACGCCAGCGTCGCCAACTACCGCCAGACCGTGCTCACCGCCTTCTCCGAAGTCGAGAACGGGCTGGCCGGCGTGCGCATCCTCGCCAGGCAGCAGGTGGCCCAGGACGAGGCGGTGGCTTCGGCGCGCCGCGCCGTGGAGATCACCTTGAACGAGTACCGGGCCGGCACCCAGAACTACACCACCGTGGTCACGGCGCAGGCCCTCGCCCTCAACAACGAGGTCATTGCCCTGCAGATCCGCCTCAACCGCTTCACCACCGCGGTCTCGCTGATCCGGGCCCTCGGCGGCGGCTGGGACGTGCGCAGCCTGCCGAGCGGGGACGAGTTGAAGGAAGCCCGGCTGCCGGTGGATTCCGGTCAGGCCGTCCGCACCGACGAATAGAAGCTCGCCCCACGTACCGATCGGGTCGGCCCGTGCGCTCCGGCACGACCTTGGCCGGAACGTCGCCGGACGCCGCCGGTTGACGAGCGGATTTTGCCGGCGCGCCGCGCCGCAGCCGTGAGTGGAGGCCGTGGGCCATGGACCAGACACCCCCCGCCAAGGCACCCGACCCGACACCCGATCAGGGAGCGGTTCCGGCGGCGCCCCCCTGCACCCTCGTGATCTTCGGGGCCGGCGGCGACCTCACCAAGCGGCTCCTGATGCCGGCCCTCTACAACCTCGCAGCCGGCGGCCTCCTCGATCCGGGCTTCCGCATCGTCGGCGTCGATCACAACGCCAACACCGACGAGGGCTGGCGCGACGACCTCTCGGAGACGATGCAGTCCTTCACCACGGACCGCACCTCGGAATTCCATCCCGATCACATCGATTCCAACGCCTGGGGCTTCGTCCGCGAGCGCCTGCAATTCCGGCAAGGCGATTTCACCGCCGCCGAGACCTTCTCGGGCCTCGCCCAGGCGCTGTCCGGCAACGTGATCTTCTACCTCGCGGTCTCGGCCCGTTTCTTCGGGCCGATCGTCGACGCCCTGGGTCAGGCGGGCCTGCTGAAGGAAGGGACGGACGCCTTCCGCCGGGTGGTCATCGAGAAGCCGTTCGGCAGCGACCTCGCCTCGGCGCGGGCGCTCAACGCGCGCATCCTCAAGCAGGGCACCGAGAGCCAGTTCTTCCGCATCGACCATTTCCTCGGCAAGGAGACGGTGCAGAGCATCCTGGCGATCCGCTTCGCCAACGGCCTGCTCGGCCCGGTCTGGCACCGCGACCACATCGACCATGTGGAGATCACCGCGGCGGAGACCATCGGCGTGGAGGCGCGCGGCGCCTTCTACGAGCCCACTGGAGCGCTGCGCGACATGGTGCCGAATCACCTGTTCCAGCTGCTCTGCATGGTGGCGATGGAGCCGCCCAGGACCCTCGACGCCGAGGATGTCCGCGACGCGAAGGCCCGCCTGATCCAGGCGGTTCGGCCGGTTCAGCCTGCCCAGGCGGTGCGCGGCCAGTACGGCGTCGGCCAGGAGCACGGGCATGCGGTGCCGGCCTATCGCGACGAGCCGAACGTCTCGAAGGAGTCCCGCACCGAGACCTACGTCGCCCTGAAGCTAGCCATCGACAATCCGCGCTGGAAGGACGTGCCGTTCTACCTGCGCACCGGCAAGCGGATGACCGACCGCGTCACCGAGATCGCGCTCCATTTCCGGCCGCCGGCGTCATCGCCCTTCGCGACCCCCGACGCGCCCGTGACGCCCGATGTCCTGCGGTTCCGCATCGATCCCGAGCAGGGCATGGACATCGTCATGAATGCCAAGCGACCCGGGCCGCGCCTGGATCTCGGCCGGGTCACCGCGGCCTTCGACTACGGCGACTTCTTCCGCGAGACGCCGAGCGTCGGCTACGAGACGCTGCTCTACGATTGCCTCACCGGCGACGCGACCCTGTTCCAGCGCGCCGACAGCATCGAGGCGGCCTGGGCGGTCGTCGATCCGCTGATCGAGGCCTGGGGCGACGCCCCCGTGGAGCCCTATGCCGCCGGCAGCGACGGGCCGGAGGGCGCCACCGCTCTGCTGGCCGCGCAGGGACATCGCTGGCTACCGCTCGGCAAGGGATGAGCGCGGCGGACGGGTCGGGCGCCGCCGGCCGCCCGTCGGGGGGGCGGCCGGCGGCCGCGGCTGCAACGCCGCCAGGGCGTCGTGATGCAGCAGCAGGACGCCGGTCGCGGCGGCGAGTTTGCGCGCCGCGGGCGTGAATCCCGCATTGGAGACCACCGCGGCCATGTCGCCCGACCAGTAGCGCATCGCCGCGGCGATCTCCTGGACGGCGCCGTTGCCCACCGGCCGGGCGTAGCGCTTGCACTGGACCACGAGGCGCGTCCCGGCCCGCTCGGCTACGATGTCGGCGCCCTGGTCGCCGCTGGCCTGGGTCGCGCGGGCGTTCCAGCCCGCCTCCCGCAGGCGCTCCGCGCAGTATCGCTCGTAGGCGATGCCCTCCTCGGGCGCCTCGCTCTCATCCGGAAGGCGCACGGCATCGGCCACCCGCTCGATGATGGCGAGGATGTCGTCCCAGGCCCCGTCGATCGCCTCGCCGTGACCGTGCGCCTCGAGTTGAGGCACCACGGTACGCTCGGCGAAATAGGCGCGCTCACGCTCCCAGCCGTCGTCGATCAGGTTGCCGTAGGCGTCGACGAAGCATTCCTGGCGTCGCCGCAGGGCCAGGGTCGCCGCATGCGGCCGCGCGATCCTGCGGATCAGGCGACGCAGGCGCCGGGGCCGGTCGAGATGGCGCAGGACGAGGCCGGCGAGCGCGAGGCCGGCGCCGATGGCGCCGGGTTGCCCGAACCACAGGGCGCAGCCGCCTCCGATCACGGAAGTCCAGAACAGGCGCGCCACGAGGCGCGATCGGCCCGACATACGGTGGTCCCAACCCGAGGGGTGCCGCGATCGTCCGACCGCCGGCACCGTCGGGCGCCACCGTGGCAGCGGCGGGTTGCGCGATCTCTAACGCGGGACGGCTTCGGGGCGGCCGCCGCCCGTCCCCCGGCCCGATCTTGCTGGGATCGAACGGGGCGGAACCTGGACGATCGGGGGGCTGTCGCTGCGAATACCGACCTAGTCTGCGGGCGCCACAGCATTCGTCGGAGGACGGACGGTCTGTGCAGGAGCCGTCGACAGCCTGTGGATAAGGCGGCTGAAAGGGCCCGGGCGCTCGGCCCCGGCCCAGTCAGTGATCCGACCGCGAACCGGTCCGGGCCTCAGGCCTGGGCGGCGGCGCGGGGGCGGCGTCCGCGCGGGGCCGATGCGGCCTTGGCCTCGGTCTCGGCGGTGGGGGCGGTCTCCTGCTTCCGGCGCTGCTGGCCGAGACCCATGTTCTTGGCCAGTTCCGAGCGGGCCGCAGCGTAGTTCGGGGCGACCATCGGATAGTCGCTCGGGAGGCTCCACTTGGTGCGGTACTGCTCGGGCGTCATCTCGTAGCGCGTGCGCAGGTGGCGCTTCAGCGACTTGAACTTTTTCCCGTCTTCCAAGCAGACGATGTAATCCGGCGTGATCGAGCGCTTGACGGATACGGCGGGGGTCAGCGGTTCCGCCTTCTCCTCGGTGCCGACCTGATTCAGCTTGCCGAGGGTGGCGTGAACCGATGCGATCAGCGCCGGCAGTTCTGCGATCGGAACCGAATTGTTGCTCACAAACGCGGATACGATGTCTGCCGCGAGTTCGATGTAGTCCGGCAGGATTCCGTTCTCAGCGCTCATCTCTCGACTCTCTCTTTGGGTTCTGGATACCGCCAACCCCGAGGCGACCCGCCGTTTGGGAGGTTTGGAAGGTGACGTCACTGTTATGACTTGCTGGTAGCTATGATGAAGACAAGAAAAACGCAAGAGTGCAAGCAGGTCTCGTATAGATCGCGTTCGGCTGATAGCTGTTGGACTGGAATAGACCAGCAGCGACTGCCATTCCGGAAATCCGGCCCGAATTTGCGAGATTTTCTCAATTCCTGCACAGTCGCGCAGTGCCGGTGGCGCTAAAGCCTGGCGGATCACGCGGGCCAATTGGAAAAATAATTTTACGCTCTCTATAAAATGATCTCACAGAGATCATTCGCTCGAAAACCCTAGAGCTGAAGAAGGTCTATTGAGAGGATATCCAGCAAGATTGCGCCAAGAGCTAAAATAGACCTTGAATACAAAATTCGTTCTGATTTATGCGCGCACAGACTGTGGATGCGACGTGTTCCCGCTCACATTCCCGCCCCGCTCCCGCGAAAATTTTTACGTAGATCGATCTCGAGTGGTCTCAAACGGCTGATCTCGGCACGGGCTCAAGTCGCTGGCGGCCAAATCTACCCATCCGTCCGATTGCGCGGACCGTAAGACTTGAATCGCTCCACCGTTCGCCAGATCTCCTCGTCCGGCAGCACGGCAGGCGTCCCGACCTGAAGCGCCACGGCGTATTGTCGGCACAGGGCTTCGACCTCGACCGCCAGCCAGAGAGCCTTCGGCAGGTCCGGTCCGATGGCGATCATCCCGTGATTCGCCAGGAGGCAGGCCGTTCGCCCGTCCAGGGCCGCGACGGCCGCTTCCGACAGGGCTTCGGTGCCGTAAGGGGCGTAGGGCGCGCAGCGCACGGTCGGTCCGCCGGCCGCCGCGATCATGTAATGCACCGCTGGGATGTCCTTCCCGCACATCGCGAAGGCCGTGCAGTGGGTCGGGTGCGCGTGGACGATTGCGTTGATCTCCGGTCGCGCCGCGAGGATGTCCCGGTGGAAGCGCCACTCGGAGGACGGGGCGAGGGGATGGGCGTGGCGGCCGTCGAATCCCATCGCCACGATGTCCGCCGGTTCCAGGGTCTCGGCCGGGATGCCCGACGGCGTGACGAGGAAGCCGTCGCCCGCCCGCACGGACACGTTGCCGGAGGTGCCCTGGCTCAGGCCGAGGGCGATGAGGTCGCGCATCGTGGCGACGATGCTGGCGCGCGCCGCCGCATCCGCGGATCCGGGAGGGGAGGGGGGCTTCGCCATGCGGGGTCTCCTGGGAGCGAACGCCCTACCGGTCGGGCGCAGGCGGTCTATAACACCGCTTGCCGGGCGCGCTCGCCGTCCGGACCGGTCTGCCGTGCCGTGGTCCCAGGCGCACGGACCGGTCGAGGGGCGGCTGCCCCGTCACCCGAGCAGAGGCGTTCGGCCGATGAGTACGTACCGCTTCGAGGCGCTGGTCGCCCCGCGCGTGATCGCCCTGGCCGGCCTCGGGTCGGGGCCGGACGGGCTGGCCGAGGCTGTCCTGGCCAATCTGCACCGCGGCGGCTTTTCCGGGCCGATCCACCGGCTCGGTCCGGACACGGCGGCCGGAATGCTCCCGGGCTTCGCCGATCTGCCGGAGGCGCCGGACCTCGTCGTCCTGGCGACACCCGCCGCGGAGATTCCCGACGGGATCGCGCAAGCCGGTGCGCGCGGCGCGGCCAGCGCCGTCATCCTGACGCCGGACGTCAGCGACGCCGTCTGCGAGGCGGCCCGGGCGGAGGCCCGCCGCCACGGCCTGCGCCTCCTCGGGCCCGGAAGCATCGGCCTGTCCGTTCCGGGCGCCCAGCTCGACGCGAGCCTCCTCGCCCGGGCGCCGAAGGCCGGTGACCTGGCCCTGGTCTCGCAATCGGGCACGGTCGCCGCCGGGATCGTCGAATGGGCGGCGCGCCGGGACGTCGGCTTCTCGGCGGTGCTCTCCCTCGGCATCGCCTGCGATATCGACGTGGCGGACTGCCTCGACCATTTCGCCGCCGATCTCCGGACCCGGGCGATCCTGCTCTCCCTCGACGCGGTGGTGGATGCGCGCAAGTTCATGTCGGCGGCGCGGGCCGCCGCGCGCGCCAAGCCGGTGGTGGTCCTGCGGGCGGGGCGGCACCGAGCGCCGACCCGGCACGCCGCGACCCATACGGGCGCGCTCGCCCGACCCGATACGGTCTACGAGGCCGCCTTCCGGCGCGCCGGCCTGCTCTCGGTCGAGAGCCTGGACGCGATGTTCTCCGCCGTGGAGACCCTCGGGCGCCAGCGTCCCTTCCCGGGGCATCGCCTCGCGATCCTCGGCAACGGGCGCGGCATCGGCGCCCTGGCGGCCGACCGGCTCGCCGATCGCGGCGGCACCCTGGCGGCGGCCGGCACGCTCGGAAACCCCGTGGATCTCGGGGTCGCCGCCGGACCGACGCACTATGCCGAGGCCCTCGCCCCACTGCTGGCGGACCCCGGCAACGACGCGGTCCTGGCCGTGCACGTGCCGACGGCGCGCTCGGACGGCACCGAGGTCGCCGCCGCGATCGCCGACACCGTCGCCCGGGTCCGCCGCACCGGCGCACGCAAGAAGCCGGTCTTCGCCGTCACGATCGGCGAGGAGGCCGAGGCCGTCGGCCGCCTGGCCGCCGCCGGCATCCCGCGCTTCTCCACCGACGACGCCGCCGTCGAGGGCTTCCTGCACCTCGTGCGCTACCGCGAGGCGCAGGACGACCTGATGCGCACGCCGGATTCGCTGCCGCGCGACTTCTCGCCGGATGTCGCGGCGGCCCGTGCCGTGGTCGCGCGGGCGGTGGCCGAGGGCCAGACCTGGCTCGACCCGGTGGCGGTGGCCGACCTCCTCGCCGCCTACCGCATCGACAGCGTACCCCTGACGCTCGCCCCCGACATCGATGCCGCCGCGACGGCCGCCTGGCCCGTCATCGCCCAGGGCGGTGCCGTGGCCCTCAAGGTCGTCTCGCCGGACATCGTGCACAAGTCGGATATCGGCGGCGTGCGCCTCGACCTCACCAGCGAGGCCGACGTGCGGGCCGCCGCCGCCGACATCCTGGCCCGCGCTCGCCGGCTGGCGCCGGAGGCGCGGATCACCGGCTTCGCGGTCCAGCCCATGATCCGGCGCGGCAAGCAGCGCGAGCTGATCGCGGGGCTCGCCGAGGACCCGACCTTCGGGCCCGTGGTGGTGTTCGGGCGCGGCGGCACCGCGGTGGAGGTCATCGACGACCGGGCCCTCGGCCTGCCGCCCCTCGACCTGCGCCTCGCCTCCGAGCTGATCGACCGCACCCGTGTCGCCCGGCGCCTCGCGGCCTACCGCGACGTTCCGGCGGTGAACCGGCACGCGGTCGCCCTGGTCCTCGTGAAGCTGGCGCAGCTGGCGGCCGACTGCCCCGAGGTGCGCGAGCTCGACATCAACCCGCTCCTCGCGGACGAGACCGGCGCGCTCGCCCTCGATGCCCGCGTGATGGTGGCGCCCGAAGCGGCGACCGGCCGGCGGGCCCGGGGCACCTACCATCCGCGCTTCGCGATCCGGCCCTATCCGGTGGAGTGGGAACGCACTCTCCATCTGCGGGGCGAGACCATCACGGTGCGCCCGGTGCGGCCGGAGGACGAGGCCCTGTTCCTCACCTTCTTCCAATCGGTCAGCGCCGAGGACCTGCGCCTGCGCTTCTTCGCACCGGTGCGGGACTTCAACCACGCCTTCCTCGCCAAGCTCACCCAGCTCGACTACGCCCGCGCCATCGCCTTCGTGGCCATCGATGCCGCCACCGGGACGATGCTCGGCGCCGTGCGGCTCCACGCCGATGCCAATCACGAGAGCGGCGAATACGCGATCCTGATCCACGGCGACCGCAAGGGCACCGGCCTCGGCCATGCCCTGATGAGTCTGATGATCGACTGGGCCCGCATCGAGGGCCTCTCCCGGGTGGAGGGGACGGTGCTGCGGGAGAACCGGCCCATGCTCGCGGTCTGCCGCCAGCTCGGCTTCACCGCCCGGCCGGACAAGGAGGATGGCGGCGTGATCAAGGTCTCGCTCGCCCTTTAGCGCCCCGGCTCGCCTCCGGCCTGCTCGGCGATCCGCCGGACTCCGCCGGGATCGGCGCTGGCGCTGAACTGCGAGGGAGTCATCCCGTAATGCTGCCGGAACAGGCGGCTGAGCTGGGCCGCGCTCCGGAACCCGAGGTCCTCGGCCAGCACCGCGATCGGGTGCGGCTGGGCCGGTGCGCTCAGGGCCGCTCGGATCCGCTCGAGCCGGACCGAGCGGATGAAGGACTCGACCCCGCCCACCGTCTGGAACATCGCGAACAGCTTCGAGCGCGAGGCGCCGATGCTGCGTGCCACCTCGGCCGCGCTCAGGTTCGGATTGCGGAGATTCGCCTCGATGTAGAGGCAGGCCTTCTGAAACAGCCGGGCCGGATCGCTGAGCGAGGTGCCGTGCCCGAGGGCGGTGGTGACGGCCTGGGCCATCAGCGTCGCGGTCTGGGCCACGGTCTCGGCATCGAGAGCGGACAGGTGCGGCAGGCGCTCGCGCATCCGCAGCAGGTGCGTCGTGTAGGAGACGGCGACGTCGGGTGGGATGACGAGGCCGTGGATGCGATCCAGCGGACCCAACCAGCGCCGGGCGAAGGCGCGCGGCATGCCGACGAAGTTCCGCCGCTGGCGCGGAATGCCCTGGGCGTCGCGGATGATCGTCGGGCGGGAGAAGTCGATGACGTAGACCGAGCCGGGTCCGGTCCGTACCTCCCGGCCGTCGAAATTGCCGATGATGTCGCCGGTCTCGACATGCTGCAGGACGATGCCGTCGAGGCCGTCGTAACCGAGCTTCTGCGCCGGCCGATGAAAGACGAACGGAACGCCGTCCATGAAATGAAACCGCAGGTGCTCGGACCAGAAGCTGGAGATCTCCACATGGAACGGCTCCACCAGGGGCGTCACCAGGGCCGAGCTGGCGAACATCAGCTGGTAGACCTGCGCAGCGTCTTCCTCGGGGTAGTCGCGACTGGAGAAATGCACCTGCCGCAGGGGGAACGTCCCGGCCGCAGGCTGTTGATCCGAGAGCGATGCGTGCAAGGCCGGGTTCACGACGATGGGGCGTGGGGTGGACATCATTAAGGAGATCGGCGTCGTCCGGTTCCACCGCGATCACGGGATCGATGCGCGAGGCACCGGCGCGGCCGCGGGCCGTGCGGCCGACGCTGCCCCGTCGGCGCGGCGGAAGATCGGGGGCGGGGCGCTGATGTCGCTCGCCTTTCAAGCATGATCACAGGCGGACATAACGATTCCGAACCCGTCGCCACAGCTGTTTTTTCCGTCAGACGTCGGAAATTACGGCGCCTGATTTGACTTTCGATTTGCTAATCGGCCCCTGAGCGCGTACAGATGAAATATCAACTCAACGGCAGAACCTCGGTGGCGCGGTTTCGTTATGAAATCGAGTGCCAGATTCTTACGTTTCGTGTTGATGACGGAGACGGCCGCGCATGATCGCGTGGACCTCCGGTAGATGAAGCCCGCAAGGGCAAAGGAATACGATGGCTGTCGGTACTGTTAAGTGGTTCAACGAGACTAAGGGTTTCGGTTTCATCCAGCCGGATAACGGCGGAAGCGACGTGTTCGTGCACATCTCGGCCGTCGAGCGCGCCGGCATGCGCGGCCTCGCGGAAGGCCAGAAGGTCTCCTACGAGATGGAAACCGACAAGCGCAGCGGCAAGCAGTCCGCCGGCAGCCTTCAGACCGTCTGATCATGGCGGGCTCCCCCGCGGGGCCCGACCTGTTTCGAGAGCCGCTTCCCGGATGGGAGGCGGCTCGCTTGTGTTCTGAGACCCGATTCCAGGGGAGCGCGCCGATGGCGGCCTCCCGCATGACAGGATCCTGTGTGAGCCAATTCAACCCGAACTCGATGACCGACCGCCTCAAGGCCGCGACCGAAGCCCGCGCCGCGGCGCTGGCCCGCTTCCGCGACCGCCCGGCGGCGGATGATCCGGCCGTGGTCGCCCGCAAGGCGGAGCGGGCCCAGATCGCCCGGGAGCGCGAGATCCGCGTGGCGGCCCGCGAGCAGGCCCGGCTCGAGGCCGAGGCCCAGCGTGCCGCCGAGGCCGAGGCCGATCGCGAGCGTCAGGCTGCCGAGGAAATCCGCGCCGCCGAGGAGAGGGTGGCCCAGGCCGCTGCCGCCCGCCTGGAGCAGAAAGCCCAGCGCGACGCCCGCTACGCCGCTCGCAAGGCCAAGGCCCGCCGCTGAGCGCCGCGCGCCCCTGACCGTGTCCGTCGCCGGCAGGCCGCGACGCCGCGGCGGGTCCGGTGCGCATCCGCGCGACGGCGCGTCCCACGGGACGGGCCCGCATCATCGGAACCGCCGTCACCGGCGGAACCAGCCTCGGCGCGACGTCCGTCCGCCGGACCTCCACCGAGGAGACAACCGCCATGTCCCACAAGTTCAAGATCGGCCAGCGCGTGCGCCGCGCCCAGATCGGCTACACCGCCCCGAAATCCGACATCACGGACGTGTTCGAGATCGTCCGCCTCGTTCCCGAGGACCAGACCGGCGAGCCGTTCTACCGCATCAAGTCCGGCAGCAGCGAGCGCGCCGTGCGTGAGGGCGAGATCACCGAGGCCTGAGCGGCGGCGCCTCCGCGCCCCCGGCGCGGCGCACACGCTCCACTGCCATTGGAAGGCCGCGGCCTCCCCCCTCGGGCAAGATGGGAGGAGGCCGTTCGCGTCAGCCCAGCACCACCACGCGGGACCCGATCTCGACGCGGCCGTAGAGGTCGATGACGTCTTGGTTGATCATCCGGATGCAGCCCGAGGAGACGCTCTTGCCGATCGACTCCGGCTCCAGCGTGCCGTGGATGCGGTAGAGGGTGTCCTTGTTGCCCTGCCACAGGTAATGCGCCCGCGCACCCAGGGGATTGTGCGCGCCGCCGGGCACGCCGAGGCCGCTCTGGAGCTGCGAGACGGAGCGCGCCAGCTTCGGCGTGCGCGCGATCATCTCCTTGGGTGGGTACCAGTCCGGCCACATCTGCTTCGAGTTCACCGTCGAGGCGCCGGACCACGAGAAGCCCTGCTTGCCGACGCCGACACCGTAACGCCGCGCCCGGCCGTTCGGCTGGACCAGGAACAGGTGGTGGGCGCGCGGGTCGATCACGATCGTGCCTGGGGTCTCCGAGCCCGTATAGGCGACCTCCTGGCGAAGGAAGGACGGGTTCGCCTTGCGCCAGTTGAAGGCATAGACCGGGAAGGGCTCGTCGGTGATCGCCGCGTAGGCGCGGTTGAAGTCGATGGGGCCGTTGTCGACGGGCTTGGCCGGAGCGGCCTGCTGGGCGGAGGCCGGCGGGACCTGCCGCGGAGCGTAGAGATCCGCATCCGGATCGTCCGCCACGGCGGCGCGGCCGCGCTGGCTCCGGACCGGGTCGAGATCACGCTCGGAGCCACGCTCGGAATAGGGCACGTACTGGCCGCCCCGGCGCCGGTAGAGCCGCCCGTTCTCGTCGCGATAGAGGCGCTCGTCGTCGTAGGGACCGTCGCCGTCGATGGCGCCCCCGAAGAGGCCGCGCCCCTGCGCGAGGGCGGACCCGACGGGGGTGAGGAGCGCGAGGCTCGTCGTCGCCCCGGAAAGAAGCGTGCGGCGGGTCGTCTGGGACATGGGACGGTGCTCGAGAAGTCGTCGGAGAAGGGTCGTTCGAGCCCGGGCCTAGCAAGTCGAAGCAGGTCCGTCACGCCATGTGGACGTAGGGCAGCCCTGCAGCGGTGCTAAAGTTGGCGGGCGATGCAGTCCGGGCACAATCACAGGCCCCAGAAACCATTCGGAAATGCTTCCGGAGGCGAACGCGAATACCGCGGCAGCGCGCTTTCACCATGTCGGCGAAAAAACGGCGGCCGGTGCCGCGATCCGGTTGCGGGCCCGTTGCAAAACGCCGGGCCGTGCCGACATAGGTTGGCACTCATAAAGCCCTCCACTCGAAATCATGGAACGCGACCCGTGCCGGTCCCTCCGCGTCCCCGTAACCGCGCGCCCCACCGGGCGCTCGCGGCGTTGCTGCTCGTCGCCCTGATGCCGACGGAGGGGCAGGCCGCCCGCAGCCGGACGGCACGCCCGTCCGAGCCCGCCGCTCCGGTGACGAGCTGGACGTCCACAGAGCCCGAGAACCCCGCCTGCCAGCGCACCCGGCGCAAGCTCTGGCAGGGCGACGAGGGCTGGGTCGTGCGCAGCGTCACGGTCTGCCGGTGAGGGCGCGGCCCGATTCAGGTCGCGCAAAACCGGATTGCGCGAAATTGATGATCGATCCGCGGTTGAACGTAGGACAATCGCGGGCGCAGGGGTAAAGCTGGTCGGGCCACACGGAGGTTCGTGGGTTGGGTTCATGGATCGGGTTCGTGATCGACGGCCTCGGCCGTCGGCGGGAGCGTGGCCGGAGGAACGATTGAGTAGGACCGGCGAAGCGCCCGAGACGGGACCGGAAGCCCTCGCGCGCTACGAGATCCTGGACACCGCGCCCGAGGACGCGTTCGAGGACATCGTCGCGCTGGCCTCCCGGCTGCTGGAGATGCCGGTCTGCCTGGTCTCGCTGGTGGATGCCGAGCGCCAGTGGTTCAAGGCCCGGATCGGGTTTCCGCGCTCCGAGACCACCCTCACGGAATCGATCTGTGCCCACGCGGTGGGGCAGGACGGGCTCTTCGTCATTCCCGACACCACCCGCGACCCGCGCACGGCCGCGAATCCCCTCGTCACCGGCGCGCCGCACGTGCGCTTCTACGCCGGTATGCCCCTGCGCACGCCGGAGGGGGTGGCCCTCGGAACCCTGTGCGTCCTCGACGTCAGACCGCGCGAACTGACCGAGGCGCAGGCCTTCATCCTGCGCACCCTGGCCGCGCGGGTGATGACCGAACTCGAGCTGCGCCGCGCCCTGAAGGAGCGCCGCGCCGCCGACCGGCACAACGCGGCGATCATTGGCAGCGCCATCGACTACGGCATCGTCGCCGTGGATCTCGCCGGCGTGGTGACGCGCTGGAACGGGGGGGCCGAATGCGTCCTCGGCTGGAGCGAGGCCGAGATGCTGGGCCGGTCCGCGGACGTCATCTTCACGGCCGAGGACCGGACCCGCGGCGTGCCCGAGCACGAGATGCGCCTCGCCCGCGAGCTCGGCCGGGCCAACGACGAGCGCTGGCACGTCCGCAAGGACGGTTCACGGTTCTGGGGCATGGGCGAGATGATGCCGCTGCGGGACGACGCGGACCGCCACATCGGCTACCTCAAGATCCTGCGCGACCGCACCGCCCAGCGCCAGGCCGACGAGGCCCTGCGCAAGCAGACGGCCCTGCTCCAGACCGTCACCGACCATCTCAGCGAGGCGGTGGTCCGCCTGACCGAGGACGACGTCGTCACCTTCGCCAACCCCGCCGCCGAGGCGATGCTGGGCTGGCCGCGCGGCAGCCTGATCGGCCGCAACCTCCACGACACGGCCCATCACCACCATCCCGACGGCCGGCCGTTCCCGCGCGAGGATTGCGAGGTCGTGCGCTCCCTGCGCAGCGGTGTCGCCCTGCGCGACCGCGAGGCGACGTTCTTCCGCCAGGACGGCTCGCGCATCGAGGTCATCACCAACAACGCGCCCATCGTGGAGGACGGCGTGGTGCAGGGCTCCGTTCTGACCCTCACCGACGTCACCGAGCGCAAGGCCGCCAACACCCGCCTGCGCCGGAGCGAGGAGCGCCTGAGTCTGGCGCTGAACGCCTCCGGCATGATCGGCACCTGGGACTGGGACCTGCGCGCGGACGTAGTCTACGCCGATCCGAACTTCGCGCGGATCTACACCGTCGATCCCGAGCGCGCCGCCCTCGGGGCGCCCCTGGCCGACTACATCCGCAACTTCCATCCCGACGACATGCCGCGGTTCCAGGAGGAGCTCGACCGCCTCTTCGCCGGCGCCAAGGAATTCGCCTGCGAGTACCGCATCCTCCAGCCGGACGGCTCCCATCGCTGGGTGATCGCCCGCGGCAGCCTGGTGCGTGGCGCCGACGGAACGCCCCTGCGCTTCCCGGGCGCCTCGGTGGACATCACCGAGCGCAAGCGCGCCGAGGAGCGCCAGGCGGCCCTGGTGGAACTCGGGGAGCGCCTGCGGGAGTTGCAGGACCCCGGCGAGATCGCCTTCGTGGCGGCCGAGATCGCGGGCCGCACCCTCGGGCTGACCCGCGCCGCCTACGGCGTCCTCGACGATACGGGGATCTATCTGGACATCGTCCGCGACTGGACCGTGGCCGGCGCGGCGACCCTCGTCGGCCGCCACCACTACGCGGATTATGGCTCCTACCTGCCGGAACTTCGGCAGGGACATGACGTCGTCATCGCGGACGTGGAGACCGACCCGCGCACCGCCGACCGGTCCGGGGCCTTCCGCGCCCTCGACGTCCGCACCGTGATCAATCTGCCGCTGATGGAGCGCGGGCAACTCGTCGCGGTGTTCTGCCTGCACGATTCGAAGCGGCGCGACTGGAGCCCGGACATCCTCGACTTCGTGCGCAACGTCGTCGACCGCACCCGCGCCGCCGTGGCCCGCCTCCGTGCCGAGGAGCAGCAGGAGCTGGTCAACCGCGAACTCAGCCACCGCATGAAGAACCTGCTGGCCATGGTGCAGTCGATCGCGACCCAGACCATGCGCACGGCCGTCGACGTCGACACCGCGAAGGAGGTGCTCGCCGGCCGCCTCATCGCCCTGGGCCAGGCCCATGACCTCCTGATGGGGGGCGCCCTCGGCAGCACCCTGATCGGTCCGGTGGTGCGCGGGGCCCTCAAGCTGCACGAGGACCGCGACGGCCGCTTTCGCCTCGACGGGCCCGAACTCGAGATCGGCGCCAAGCCGGCCCTCTCGCTGGCGCTGATGCTCCACGAACTCGCCACCAACGCCGCCAAGTACGGGGCGCTCTCCGACGATGACGGCCACGTGTCGATCCGCTGGGAGGTTCGCGACGAGACCGGCGAGCCCAGCCTCGCCTTCTCCTGGGCCGAGATCGGCGGGCCGCCGGTGACGCGGCCGGCGCGCAAGGGGTTCGGGTCGCGCTTCATCGAGCGCGGCCTCGCCGGACAGGTCGGCGGCACCATCGCCCTCGATTTCCCCGTCGACGGCGTCACCTGCGTCATCGCCGCCCCCCTGGCGGCCTTCCAGGCGGATGGCTGAGGGCCGGCGCCGGACCCGCGTCTTCAGCATCGTTTCTAGGCAGTGCCGCCTCGCGCGGCAGCCGGATGCCGTCGCCTTCGGCAGGCGGAGGCCTGCCTATCGGGTGGGCACGGCCGGGGCGCCGCGTTCCGAATCTCTGGCACGTTCGGTGCTTGGTCCGGTCCGTCGCCGGTCGGCGACACGCGGAGCAAAGGCGCCCCGCATGCGGACGGCGTGAGTCCGGATCCCTTGGCACGAACGGCCGCCCTACGGCCGTGAACCTCGAGACGCACTCCATGGCCAGCTTCAAGACCGTGATGAAATCCGGTCATCCCCCGACCCTGTTCGCCGCCTTCCTCTACTTCGACTTCTGCTTCGCGATCTGGGTGCTCAACGGCGCCATGGGCCCGTTCATCACCGAGACCTACAAGCTGACTCCCGCCCAGACCGGGTTCATGATCTCGCTGCCGATCCTGGCGGGCGCGATCATGCGCTTCCCGCTCGGCGTGCTGGCCCAGTATATCGGCCGGAAGAACGCCGCCATCACCGAGATGACGGTGATCATGCTCGCCATGGCCTTCGGCTTCTTCTACGTGAACACCTACGACGAGGTGCTCGCCATGGGCGTGCTCCTGGGCATCGCCGGCGCCTCCTTCGGCGTTGCCCTGTCTCTCGGCTCGGGCTGGTTCCCCAAGGAGCACAAGGGCCTCGCCATGGGCATCGCGGGCGCCGGCAATTCCGGCACCGTGCTCGCCGTGCTGTTCGCGCCGCCCCTGGCCCAGGCCTATGGCTGGCAGACCGTCTACGGCTTCGCCGGCTGCGTCATGGCGATTCCGTTGATCGTGATGATCGTCTTCGCCAAGGAGCCGCCGGACGCCGAGCACCAGTCCTTCCGGGAGCACGTCTCCTGCCTGTTCCAGAAGGACGGCTGGGCCTTCAACCTGATCTACATCATCACCTTCGGCGGCTTCATCGGCCTGTCGAACTTCCTGCCGACCTTCTTCTACGAGCAGTTCGCCGTGACCAAGGTCGAGGCCGGCCGTCTGACCATGCTGGCGGCCCTGATGGGCTCCGGCATCCGCGTCGTCGGCGGCTATTTCGCCGACCGGCTCGGCGGCATCCTGGTGCTGTCGGTGGTGCTCCTCGCCGCCGTGGGCTCGTTCCTGCTCCTCACGGCCTCGCCCTCGCTGGCGCTGACCACCGCCCTGTTCATGCTGTGCTTCGCCGCCCTCGGGGCCGGCAACGGCGCCCTGTTCCAGCTCGTGCCCCTGCGCTGGCCCGCCAACACGGCGGTGGCCGGCTCGATGATCGGCGAGGTGGGGGCCCTCGGCGGCGCGATCCTGCCCAACGTGATGGGCCTGTCGAAGCAGTATACCGGCTCCTTCGCCCTCGGCTTCGTCGGCTACGCCGTCTTCGCCGCCCTGGTGCTGGTCTGCCTGCTGGTGTGGCAGCGCAGATGGGTCGGCACCTGGGTCGGTCCGCGCGGCAAGGTGCTGACACCGGCCACGCCCGAACGTCCCGAGACGGGCCGCCTCGATCCCCTGACCGCCTGAGCCCAGGTCGCTCAGCCGATCTCCTCGGCCACCAGCGCGAAGGTCAGGACATCCACGGACGCCGCGCCGCCGCGCAGGAGCACCCGCGCGGCGGCGTTGGCCGTCGCGCCGGTGGTCATCACGTCGTCGATGAGGAGGAGGCGGCGGCCCTGCAGCCGGGGCCGCATCGCCTCCGGCACCCGGAAAGCGCCCTGGAGGTTCGTGGCCCGGGCGACCCGGCTCAGTCCGACCTGCGGGCGCGTCGCCTTCACGCGGGCGAGGTAGCCCGGCTCGGTGGGCCGCCCCGTGAGGCGGCCGACCCGCCGCGCCAGGAGCGCCGCCTGGTTGAAGCGGCGCCGCCACAACCGCCAGCGGTGCAGCGGCACCGGCACGAGGCAATCCGCCCGGGACAGGAGCTCCGCACCGGCGCCCGCCATCATGCCGGCGAGGACGTGTGCGAGGTCCAGGCGATCCTCGTATTTCAGGCGGTGAACGAGGTCGCGGGCGACGCCCTCGTAGAGCGCCACCGCCCGCGCCTGTCCGAAGACCGGCGGGTCCGCGATGGCCCGCGGGGAGAGCAGCGCGCCGGTGCCGTGGTCGACCGCGAAGGGCGTGCCGAACCGGGCGCAGCAGGGCTCCTCGATCAGGCGCAGGCTCGACCAGCAGCGGGCGCAGAGAGCGTGCGGATCGGCGATGGCGCCGCCGCAGCCCGGGCAGGTCGGCGGGTAGACCAGCGCGACGGCGCCGCGGAGCGCGGCACGGAGTCCGAGGGTGACGACGCGGGCGGCGGGGACCATGACAGCCACCTTACCACCCGCATCGCGGCAATACGATCTGAGATTGTGATCAGCGGGCCGGCTGCTGCGGCTGGGCCTGCTCGCGGTCGCGCTTGTTGGCCTGATGGCGGCCGACGGCGCAGCCCGCCGCGGCGCCCAACACGCCATGGCCCGCCACGTGGCCGGCGAGGCCGCCGACGAGAGCGCCCTTGATGCAACCCTTGGCCTCGGCCCCGGTGGTGGCAAGGCTGATCCCCGCGAGGGTGAGGGCCGCGCCGAACAGGATGGACTTCATGGCGTCTGATCTCCTCGATTCGTCGTCGAATCGCCGGGTCTCAACTGCGAGGGCCGGAATCACGTTCCGTCGCCGGTGCCGCTGGCGCGCGCGCTCGCGGCGCGCCATCTAAATTGTGATGACCGCGCCACCTTTGTTCGATACGGGCCTCGCCCGCCGCCGCCTCGCCCGTGCCCACCGGGCCGGCTATGCCGACTTTCTGCTGCGCCGGGTCGTCGACGATCTCGACGATCGCCTCGGGGCGGTGCTGCGGACGTTCTCCGAGGCCGTCGACCTCGGCACCCCGTCGCCCCTCGCGGCGCAGCGCCTGCGCGCTTCCGGCCGGGTCGGGCACCTCACCCGCCTCGCGCCCCGGGCGGAGGCCGGCACGGTGCTGGCCGACCCCGAGGCCCTGCCGCTGGCGCCGGGCCGGTTCGACCTCGCCGTCTCGCTCCTCGCCTTGCAGCACGTCAACGACCTGCCCGGCGCCCTCGCGCAGCTGCGCCGGACCCTGCGGCCCGACGGGCTGTTCATCGGCTGCCTCCTCGGCGGCCGGACCCTGACCGAACTGCGCCAGGTCTTCGGGCAGGCGGAGAGCGAGGTCGAGGGCGGCGTCAGCCCGCGGGTCGCCCCCTTCGCCGAGGTCCGCGAGATGGGCAGCCTGCTCCAGCGGGCCGGCTTCGCCCTGCCGGTCACCGATGTCGAGACCGTCACGGTGCGCTACCGCGACCCGTTCGCGCTGATGCACGACCTGCGCGCGATGGGGCTCACCAACGTCCTCGTCGACCGCCGCCGAACGCCCCTGCGCCGCGCCACGCTCCTGCGGGCCGCCGCCCTCTATGCCGAGCGCTTCGCCGATCCCGACGGGCGCCTGCGCGCCAGTTTCGAGATCCTGTGGCTCTCCGGCTGGGCCCCGCACGAGAGCCAGCAGAAGCCCTTGAAGCCCGGCAGCGCCCAGGCCAGCCTCGCCGAGGCCCTGGGCACCACCGAACGCAAGCCCGAAGGACAGGATTCATGAGACAGCCCGGCCCCGACCATCCGATCACCATCGTCCCCCATCCGGGCCGCCTGCGCGTCCGCCTCGCCGGCATGCTCCTGGCCGAGACCGAAGCCGCCCTCGTGCTCACCGAGGCGAACTACCCGCCGGTGTTCTACATCCCGCGGGCCGACGCCCGCTGGGCGCATTTCACCCCGAGCACCCGCCGCAGCCACTGCCCCTACAAGGGCGATGCCAGCTACTTCACCCTGACGACGCCGGAGGCGACCCGGCCGGACGCGGTCTGGAGCTACGAGACGCCCTATCCGGCGGTGGCCGCCATCGCCGGACACCTCGCCTTCTATCCGGACAAGATCGACCCGATCGAGCAGGGCTGAGGGCGCCCGTCCGTCAGTCCCGCACCTGGGACCAGAACGCGGCCTTGCGCCCGTGCAGCCGGCGCAGCGACGCGCGGTAGGCCTCCGGATCTTCCGTCAGGCCGTCGAGGGCGGACAGGTAGCGGGCGGCATGGCCGTAGGCGCCGCTGCGCCCGTGCTCCAGGATGGAATCGATGAGCAGGCGGTAGAGTTCGGCCGCGGCCTCGGGCTGCGTCCGCTCCAGGGCCTCGGCGGCGGGCGCCAGGACCTCGTAGCGGCTTCCGTCCCAGCTGCCGCCATGGGATGCCACCAGGCGGGCCGCACGGGCCGGGTTCGGCCAGTGAATCAGGAAGGCGAGCGCCCGGTAGCGGTCCGGATGCGCCTGCGCACGGTCGAAGGCGCGCTCCAGGGCGTCGTCGTCCTCGAAGTCGGGCAATTTGGCGAGGTAGGCCCGCAGCATCGCCGGATCGAGGCTGCGCCCGAAGGCCTCCCAGCGCAGGGCCTGCGCGGCCTCCGTCTGGCCGAGGCTGTCGAGGATGCGGATCTCGACGGCCTGGCGCGCCCGCTCCGGCGCGTCGGGATCGAACTGCCCGGTGAGCAGGGCCTCCCGGGTGACCACCGCCGGACCACGCTTCTGCGGCCGGCGAATCCAGGTCAGGGCCTCCGGTGCCCGGCCCGCCGCCAGCAGGCGCTCGGCGATCCGGACCCGATCCGGCTGCTCCGGCGACACCGACTGCTCGAAGGCGATGAAGGCGTCGACGTCGCCGACCCGGTCGGCCAGGGCCTGGCGCATCCGGACGAGGCGGCCGCGGGCGAGCTGCTCCGCCCAGGCCTTCTGGCCGCCGGTGCGGCCTTCGGACATCGGGGGCGTGGCGTCCGCGAGGGCCGCGTCGAGGGGCGCCAGCGCCGCCTCGGGCAGCCGCGGAATGAGATCGTGCAGCAGGGTTTCGACGAAGCCGTACCCATCGGCGCCGAGGCGGGTCACCAGACCCGTCGCGACTCCGGCCGCCTCCTCCACGGGCAGGTCGACGATCAGCGCGGCGGCCGCATCCGCCGCCCGTTCGAAGACGCCGTGGATGCGTCCGCTCGAATCGTCGGCGCGCGCCAGGACGTCGCCGGCGCCCCCGAGGAAGCGAATCAGCCGGTCGAGGGCTGCTCTCGGGTCCAGGGCGGCGAGCTCGGTCACCACCGTGGTGAGCATGGCGTCGAGGTCGGCCGCGAAGGCGCGCTGCTTCTGCCAGTCGATGTAGCCCTGGGCCCGCTCCAGGGCGGTGAGGCGCCGGTCGATCAGCGCCGCGATGGCGTCCGGCCCCTGCAGGCTCGCCACCGCCGCGGTTACCAGCTTCTTGAAGGTCGGGTTGCGCGCCGTCTCGGACAGGACGAGGCCGATCAGGCGCTCCAGCCCGAGTTCGGTCAGGGTCTCGGGGCTCGGCGTCGTTCTTCGCGATGGGCGCTTCGGCTTGGCTGCGACGGGTTTGCCGGCTCCGGATTTGCTGGCCTCGGAACTGCCAGCTCCGGACTTGCCAGCTCCGGACTTGCCGGTTCCGGACTCGCCACCGCCGGACGGCGGAACGGCGCTTGCCCGCGTCGCTGGTTTCGCCGCTGCCCTGCGTGCCATGCACCGCCCTCCCTCTCCCGACGGGGCGGGTCGCGCCGGACGGGACCCGCCTCTCGAACCAACGCCGATGGCCGACGCCGATGGACCCCTTCCCAACTCCGATGCATCCATCCGGACTGGCGGATAGGGGCTTCGCGCGAGCGCCGCGCGGGCTTGGCCGATACAGGCGCCGCTTCGATCCAGCCGGTGCCCGTATCAGAACTGGATCAGGGGCCGAGCAGATCCAGCAGGAAAGGGATCAGCGGCGCGTCGGCCGGCGGCATCGGCTGGTCCTTGAGGTCGCGCGGGCGCACCCATTTCAGGGCCTGGCCCTCCATGGAGCGCGGCAGGCCTTCCCAGCGCCGGCAGATGTAGAGCGGCATCAGGAGGTGGAAGTCCGGATAGGCGTGGCTCGCGAAGGTCAGGGGCGCGAGACAGGCCTCCTGCACGGTGATGCCGAGCTCCTCGGCGAGCTCGCGGATCAGGGTCTCCTCCGGACGCTCGCCCGGGTCGACCTTGCCGCCCGGGAACTCCCAGAGGCCGGCGAGCTGCTTGCCCGGCGGGCGCTGCGCGAGCAGCACGCGCCCGTCGGCATCGACCAGCGCGACCGCGACCACGAGGAGGATGCGCAGGGGCGCGGGCGTCGCGGCGCTCACGGGGCGATCGCGAAGGTCGCGGCGACGTCGGCGGCGGTCTCGATGGTGCCGGCGACCAGGGGTACCGGTGTCCCCCCGCGCTTGACCCGCATCGGGGCGGGCGCCGCGAAGGCGACCGGCGGCGCCCCTGCCGTGGCCGGGGACTGGATCGACACCACCCGCCCGAGAGTGACGCCGGCCGCCTCCGCCAGGCGCTCGGCCTGGGCCCGCGCGTCCTTCATCGCGGCGCTGCGCATGGCGCTCTCGGCCGCTTCGGGATCGCGCAGGCCGAAGCCGACGCCGTCGATGCGGTTCGCGCCGCCGTCGAGGGCCCGGCGCATCAGGTCGCCGAGGCGTCCCATGTCGGACAGGCGCACCCGCACCGTGTTGCTGGCCCGATAGCCGTCGGGCTTCTCGGTGAAGGTCCCGTCGGCCTGGCGGACCGAGCGGGTGACCGGCTGCAGGGTCACGGCGGAGGTGCCGAGATCCGCCTCGGGCACCTGGAACTCGGCGGCCAGCACCAGGATCGCCTTGGCGGCGGTGCTGGCGCCGTCGAGGGCGACGGCCGGGGTCGCGCCCTTGGCCTCGACGCCGATCTCGACCGAGGCGAAGTCCGGCGCCACCTCAGAGCGGGCACGTCCGACGACGCTGATCCGGCCCTCGGCCGGCCCCATCCTGTCCTCGGCCCGGGCCTCGGCACCGGCGCCGAGCAGCGCCAGGGCGAGGAGGACGGCGGTACCGGCGCGCCTCACGAGCGGTAATCCCCGTTGATCTCGATGTAGAGCTTGGTCAGGTCACAGGTCCAGACGCGGGCGGTGCCCGCGCCGAGGCCGAGATCGACCCGCACGGTGATGTCCGATTCGCGCATCACCGCGCTCGCCGCCGCCTCGCTGTAATCCGGATCGCGGGCGCCCTCGCGGGCGACGCGCACGTCGCCGAACCAGATCGAGAGGCGGTCGCGGTCGGCCGGCTCGCCGGCCTTGCCCACTGCCATCACCACGCGGCCCCAGTTGGCGTCCTCGCCCGCGATGGCGGTCTTCACCAGGGGGGAGTTGGCGATCGACATGGCGATGCGGTGGGCCGAGGCGTCGGAGGTCGCCCCCGTGACCCGCACGGTGACGAACTTGCGGGCCCCCTCGCCGTCCCGGGCGACGAGCTGGGCCAGTTCCACCAGCAGGTCGTCGAGGGCGGCGCGGAACGCGGAGAGACGCGGATCGTCGGCGCTCGCGATCGCGGCGTTGCCGGCCGCGCCCGTCGCGAACAGCATCAGGGTGTCGGAGGTGGAGGTGTCGCTGTCGACCGTTACGCAGTTGAAGCTCGTGGCCGTGCCGGCGCCGAGCAGGCCCTGGAGCACGTCCTGGGGCAGGGCGGCGTCGGTGAAGACGAAGCTCAGCATCGTCGCCATGTCGGGCGCGATCATGCCGGCGCCCTTGGCGATGCCGTTGAGCGTGACGGTGACGCCGTCGATCGTGGCCCGGCGGGTGGCGAGCTTGGGGAAGGTGTCGGTGGTCATGATGGCCCGGGCGGCGGCTGCCCAGGCCTCCGCACCGTCCTGCGTCCGGCCGGCGCAGTCGGCGAGCACGCCCTCGAACTTGCTGGCGTCCAGGGGCTCGCCGATGACGCCCGTCGAGGCGATGAAGACCTCCTCCGGCCGGCACTGGGCGGCCTCGGCGGCGATCCGGGCCGTCAGCGCCACGGCCTCGCGCCCGCGCAGGCCCGTGAAGGCGTTGGCGTTGCCGGAATTGACCACGAGGGCACGGGCCCCCGCGCTGCCCAGCGCCTCGCGGCACCAGTCCACCGGGGCGGAGGGGCATTTCGAGCGGGTGAATACGCCGGCAGCCTGCGTGCCCGCGGCGAGGGCCACGTAGAGCACGTCCGTGCGGCCCGAATACCGGATGCCGGCCTGGGCGGTCGCGAGCCCGACGCCGCGAATCGCCGGCAGCTGCGGTTGCGTCCGGGGCGCCAGCGGCGAGACGGGGGGGCTCTTGGCAGACGACATCGACAGGGTCTCCGGATCTCTGCGGGCCGTCTCGGGCGCGCGGCGAGGCCGGTGTTGCCCCGCCCGCGCGGTCTCCGTCAACCGCGACGACCGTCATCCGTCCGTCGCATCGGGGTCGGGGGTGCTGAACCCTTGCGCATCAGGCACTTGCCGCACCCGACGCCGCTCCGCTGCAGCGCGGCATCGCGGCGTTCGGGTCGGCGGACCGGACGGGCGCGCGGCGAGGCCACGCGAAAATCCACCGCCGTTCCGGGTCGAGAGCCGGATCACGGCCGGTCAAGAGGGCTTGTCTGCGCGAGCGAACGTGACATAGCATGCTGCGACGCACAGTTTCCGAGGTGATCGGCACGCATGTCCAGGCGCCAGGGGGGAGTCTCGACGATGGAAAGACCGACTTCGCCATATGGCGCCTACGGCGTCCAGGTCCTGATCGCCGGCCGCCAGAAGCATTGGCGCGACGAAGTCTCCTCTCAGATCCGGCGGGCGGGCTTCGCCGCCACCACGGTGGATTGCGGCGTCGATGCCATGACGGTCCTGGCCCTGGGCCTGCCCGTCGATGTCCTCGTCACCGACGTCAGCCTGCAGGGCAAGCTCTGCTGCCAGAGACTGGCCCTGGAAGCGCGCGCGCTCCGCCCCGACCTGCGCATCGTCTTCGCCAGCGATCTCGAATCGCTCGCGAGCGAGGAAGATCCGACGCAATGGCTCGAGGAGCTGTTCGACACGCAGTTCCCGGACGACCGCGACGGCCTGGTCGCGGTTCGGCGCATCGACAACGTCGCCAGCACGGTCTGGGACGCGCTGCGCAGCCCGGCCTGACCCGAACCGCCAGCGCGACGCCCGGTCTCCGACATCCACCTCCACCCCCGGGATCGACCGGCGATGTCGTCCGGCTCCGCTCGGCGCTCCGGATAGCGCACCGACGTGACGGTTGTCTGACGATCCGGCGCAGATGCCTTGCATGCGGGTCCGAAACGCGAAAGCCTTCGCATCTCAGCGAAGGCCTTCGTCGGCCGGATCACCGAGCCCCGATGATCGAGGCTCGGTCAATGCGGTTCGGTCACTGTGCCTTGGGGGCGTCGGCGGGCTTCGTCTCGGTGCTCGCCTTGCCGTCCGCATTCAGCTTGGCCTTGCCGAGATAGACGTATTCGGGCGCGGCGCGGAGCTGGTCCTTGTTGGTGTCGATCGTCGCCTTCAGGGTGGCGTCGTCGACGCGCACGAGCTTCAGGGCGCTCGGATCGATCGCGACGTACTTCGTGCCGATGCCGAGGAAGCCGCCGACGCCGACCACCCAGGACTTCACGGTGTTCTTCTCGTCGAGCACCACGTCGGCGATCTCGCCGATGGTCTCGTTGGCGCCGTTCTGGATGGTGAGGCCGACGAGCTTCGAGGTGACCATGTCGCTCTTGTTCTGCACCACGAAGGTGGGGCGCAGGTCGTTGGCGAGGGTCGCGGGCGCGGCCTGGACCGGTGCCGACGACGAGCCGGCGGGCGCGGCGGCATCCGGCGACTGAGCGAGGGCGAGGGTGGCGCTGGCAGCGAGGAGAAGCGTGCCGAGCAACAGGCTGCGCATGGGCGAAGTCTTTCGAAAGGTCGAGCCGAAGGTCGAGCGATGGGGCGCCGTGATGGCACACGCTCAAGTTCAGGCCTCCGCGAAAGGTTCCCGCGATACGGCATGGTGAATGGACGAACGCCGCGCCGGCCTTAGGTTCCTGGGGACAGGGGCGGCGGAACCGGTCCGCGCGCCCGTCAGGGGTGCCGCCGCATGTCGAACGTCCTGTCGAACCGTTTGCCGCCCGAGACCGGGCTCTCGCTGCCCCGCCGCCACGCCCTGGCAGTCCTCGGTGGGGCGCTGGCCTGGGGCGTCCGCCCGGCCCTCGCCGATCCCGTGAAGGCGGGTGCCTTCGCCTTCGAGAAGCCGGAGGGCGGCACCCTGCCGCTCTCGGCCTATGCCGGACGGCCCATCCTGGTGGTCAACACCGCCACGGCCTGCGGCTATGCGGGCCAGTTCTCCGGACTGCAGGGATTGTGGACCCGCTTCGGCGACCGGGGCCTCACCGTCATCGCGGTGCCGTCGCCGGATTTCGGCAATCAGGAGCCCCTGGACGGCGTCGCCATCGCGGAGGCCGCCCGCAGGAACCACGGCGTCACCTTCCCGGTCACCGCCAAGACCCATGTCCGGGGCCCGGCCGCGCATCCGTTCTACCGCTGGGCCGCCGCCGAGAAGCCCGGCAGCACGCCGGGCTGGAACTTCCACAAGTACCTCGTCGACCGCGACGGCAGCCTGATCGGCGCCTTCCCGTCCTCGGTCGAGCCCAACGATCCGCGCATCGTCACCGCCATCGCCAACGCGCTGCCCGCCGCCTGAGGCGTCAGCGCGAGAGGTCCCGCGGCGGGCGCAGCGCCTCCAGCTTCTGCGGCGCGCGCCGGAGGCGCCGCGGCCGCTCACCCGCGCCGCGCACCGGCGGCGAGGCGTAGTTCGAGGCGAAGGGGTTGGCCGGGGTCCGCTCGGCGCTGCCGAACAGGCTGAACTCGGCCCGGGCGCCGCCCGCGGACAGCGTCGTCGTCAGGAGGGCGAGGAGAAGGGCGCGCATGCGGTTCCAGGCGTTCGGCTTCAGTCGGCGGTCTCTCTTGCTCCGATATCGCAAGCCCCCACATCCGGCGAGGGCCGATCGCGGATCGTCGGGACATCCGGGCTGCCAGGGACGGGATCGAGGGACGGAAATGATGAAGCCGCACCGGTTCGAGCAGGCGGGGACCGTCTTCGAGATCGCCTTCGAGCGGGCGCCTGAGGGCTGGGTCGCCCATATCCGCCGCGAGGACAGCGAGACCACCCATGCGATCGGCTTTCCCGACGGGCCGGGCTACGACCCGACGGACGTGCGCGGGTCGCTGATCGCAGGCTGCGAGGCGGCCCTTCCCAACCTGTCCTGGGCCAGCCCGACGCGGCATTGAGGGGAACCTCCGGAACCGCCCCGTGTTCGCCCTCCCACATGCGCTTCGCACCTGCGCTCGCGCGCGAAACGGGAAGGAACAGCCGATGTCCGAGGTCACCTATCGCATCGTCGAGCACGACGGCGGCTTCGCCTACAAGGTCGGCGACGTGTTCTCCGAGACCTATCCGAGCCACGACGAGGCTCTCCAGGCGGCCCAGGCCGCCGCGGCCGAGCAGCAGGTTCCCGGCTCGACGGAGGGCATCCGCTACCAGGACGGCAAGGGCGAGTGGCACGACGAGACCGCCCGGGGCAACGACCGCCCCACCGCCCGCGTGGTCGACTGACGGCCGGCTCCGTCCCGGCGGCGTTCAGGCCGAGCGCCGCCGGGGCGGATCGCCGGCGACCGGCCAGGCGGCCAGGGCCGGCTCGGCTCCGGAGCCAGGCGCCGCCTCCGGGCGGTTCCGGGTGCCCTCGCAGCCGGCGCGGTTGCGCCCGGCCGATTTCGCCCGGTAGAGCGCCGCGTCGGCGGCCTCGACCAGGGCGTCCGGCGTCTCGGCACCGTCCGGGCTCGCGGCCACGCCGATGCTGACGGTGACGTGGCCCAGGCCGTCGCCGCGCCCGGCATGGGGCAGGGCGCGGGCGTTCAGCGCCAGGCGGATACGCTCGGCCAGGGCCAGGGCGGCCCTGCCGTCGAGGCCCGGGAGGAGCAGCGCGAATTCCTCGCCCCCATAGCGCGACACCAGGTCGGCGCTGCCGCCGGCCCGGGCGGTCAGCAGGCACGAAATCTCGCACAGGCAGGCATCGCCGGCCCCGTGCCCGTAATGGTCGTTGAAGCGCTTGAAGTGGTCGACATCCACCAGCATCAGCGCGAAGGAATCGCCGTCACGCGAGGCCTGCCACAGGGCGTCGAGGCGCTGGGCGAAGGCGCGCCGGTTGGCGAGGCCCGTCAGCGGATCGGTGGTCGAGAGGCGGGTGAGGCGCGCATTGGCCACTCTCAGCTGCTGGGCCCGAAGCGATTCCCTGAGGGTATAGAGGTAGTTGCGCCGGTTGGCGCTCTCGATCTTGTGCGCGGCCCCCAGGCTGAAAGCGATGCCGATCAGCATGTCGAGCCGGACCAGGCTCGCCAGATCGCGGGGGATCTCCGGATGGGCCGCGATCGCGAGGCCGCCGGCGAGGGCGGTCGTGGCCGAGACGATGCAGGCCCAGGAGAAACGCAGCGCCAGGGAGACGTTGGCGAAGATGACCGTCAGCCAGATCGCCGTGATCGCGTGGGCGGCGTTCGGTCCGTGCCCGAGCCGGAGGATGACGGCCGGGATCATCGCCGCGGCCAGGACGCCGAGGCCGCACAGGGTCTCCCGGGTCCGGGGGGGCACCCAACTCAGGGCCACGTAGATTCCGATGGCCAGCGGCGTCATCACGCCGATGCGCAGGACGAGGTTGAGGGTCGCGACGTCCGGCGTCGTGACATAGGCCGCCCAGGCATAGAGGTAGTAGACCGAGAGGCCGATCAGGGTGGCCCGGCGAAGCTGCCGGACCCTCCGGCGGCCGGTCTCGGCCTCGAACCGGGCCTCGAGTTCGGCCGGAAAGGCGAGGCGCCAGCGGGCCGCCTGCAGGGTCCGTTCGATGAGCGCCAGGAGGCGGTCGCTGACGTGAAACGACAGGGAGCCCGGATCGTCGAACGATCGGGCAGCAGGTGGAGCGGTCACGCGCGGGGAGATCCATGGCTGGGCGGGCGACGACGGCCCCTGGACAAAGAGTGCCCCCAACACATGTGGGCATGCTTTCCCCGGTCGTTAAAATGCGATCGATCCGACCCGTAAGGCCCTCACCACGCCGGGGATGTGCCCGCGCGGCGGCGAGGGGACCGAATGAACAATTGCCACCCCGGCCCCACCTCGTGCATGCCTCGCGGCCATCGGGGCCGGCCACGCCGATCCTTGACCGTCCTCCCGGACCTTTGCCGACTGGAGCCTGCCCGTGACCGCCTCGAACCCGCGCCAGCCCGACCACGCCATCGACCCGCTCTTCATCGAGCGCTGGTCGCCCCGCGCCTTCACCGGCGAGGCGGTGCCGGAATCCGAGCTGCTGCGGATGGTCGAGGCCGCGCGCTGGGCCCCGTCCTCCTACAACTCGCAGCCCTGGCGCTTCGTCTACGCCCTGCGCGGCACCCCCGAATGGGAGACCTTCCTCGACCTCCTGGTGCCGGGAAACCGCAAGTGGGCGGAGGGTGCCGGCGCCCTGGTCATCCTGGTCTCGAGCAAGCTGATGAAGACCGGCGACGGTCTGAAGCCCTCGGCCAGCCATTCCCTCGACGCCGGAGCCGCCTCGGCGAACTTCCAGCTCCAGGCGATCCGCCAGGGCTGGCACGTGCACGGCATGGGCGGCTTCGACAAGGAGCGCTCCGTGACCGTGCTCAACGTGCCGCCGGACCATCAGGTCGAGGCCGCCTACGCGGTCGGGCGGGCGGCCGACCCGGCCGACCTCACCGAGGAGCAGCGCGCCAAGGAGGTGCCGAACGGTCGGCGTCCGATCACCGACTTCGCCTTCGCCGGTGCCTTCAAGGCCCGCGAAGCCTGAGCCGTCCGCCGTGCTGAGACCCGCCCCCGACTATGCCGGGCTCGTCGCCGGTTTCGCCTGGGACATCCCGGAGCGCTTCAACATCGGCGTCGACGTCTGCGACCGCTGGGCCGCGCGCGAGCCCGGCCGGGTCGCGATCCAGGAGGTCGTCGGGTCGCGGGTCTCGGAGATCACCTTCGGCGACCTGCGGGACCGCTCCGACCGCCTGGCGGCCGGGTTGCGGGCCCGGGGCGTCGGGCCCGGCGAGCGGATCGGCGTCCTGCTGCCGCAATCGGCCGCCGTGGTGATCGCCCATGCGGCCGCCTACAAGCTCGGGGCGATCGCTCTGCCGCTCGCCGGCCTGTTCGGACCGGACGCCCTGCGCTACCGCCTGACCGATGCGGGCGCCCGCGTCCTGATCACCGATGCGGCCGGCCTCGCCAAGATCGACGCCCTCCGCTCCGACCTGCCGGACCTCGCGCTCGTCGTCTGCGTCGACGGAGCCCGGGGGGAGGCCCTCGGTTACGAGGCCCTGCTCGCCGAGGCGCCGGAGGGGTTCGTCCCGGTCGAGACCCGGGCCGACGATCCCGCTCTGATGATCTACACCTCCGGCACCACCGGACTGGCCAAGGGCGCGCTGCACGCTCACCGGGTGCTCTTGGGGCACCTGCCGGGCTTCTGCATGATGCACGATTTCCCGCCGAGATCCGGCGACCGGATGTGGACGCCCTCGGATTGGGCCTGGGCCGGCGGCCTCCTGAACGCGACGCTGCCGAGCCTGCATTTCGGGCTGCCGGTGGTGGCCTGCCCGAGCTTCCGCTTCGAGCCGGAGGCGGCGTTCCGGCTGATCGCCGAGCGAGCCGTCACCCTGGCGTTCCTGCCGCCGACTGCCCTGCGCATGCTGCGCGGCGTCGCCGACCCGCGCGGGCGCTTCGACCTGACGCGCCTGCGCAACATCGCCTCCGCCGGCGAGGCCCTGGGCCCCGAGACCTTCGACTGGGCGCGCCGCGAACTCGGGCTCACCATCGGCGAGGCCTATGGCCAGACCGAGTGCAACCTCGTGCTCGCGGCCTGCCGGTCGGCCGGGGTGGCGCGGTCCGGCTCCACCGGGCGCCCGGTGCCGGGGCACCGGGTCGCGATCCTGCGGCCCGACGGGTCCGAGGCCACCGCCGACGAGCCCGGCGAGATCGCCATCGCCCGGCCCGATCCGGTGATGTTCCTGCGCTACTGGAACCAGCCCGAGGCGACGGCGAAGAAGTTCTCCGGCGACTGGATGCTGACCGGCGACACCGCCCGGCGCGACGCGGACGGCTACGTCCACTTCGTCGGACGCGAGGACGACCTCATCACCTCGGCGGCCTACCGGATCGGCCCCACCGAGATCGAGGATTGCCTCGGCGCGCACCCCGCGGTGGCGCTGGCCGCCGCGGTGGGCAAGCCCGATCCCCTGCGCACCGAGATCGTGAAGGCCTTCGTCGTCCTGCGCCCGGGCTACGTCGCCTCGGACGCGCTCGCCGCCGAGATCCAGGCCTTCGTGCGCACGCGTCTCTCCGCCCACGAATACCCGCGCGAGATCGCGTTTCGCGATCATCTGCCGATGACCACCACCGGCAAGATCATCCGGCGGCAGTTGCGCGACGCGGGATAGGCCTATCGCACCGAGACGTGGAACCGGGCGCGGCCGACCTGCCCTTGCGGACCGACGATCTCGATCGCGAAATCGTCCTCGCCCACGTAGCCGGGTGCGGGGGTGTAGGACACGATGGTCGCGGGCAACCGGCGGGTGTTGCAGCGGGAGCGCGTGTTCAACGTGGAGAAATTCGGAAAATCGGTTCCCTGGGTCACTTCCACCCGTCCGTCATGCGGCGCGTCGGTGAGGCTGATCGCGAAGGGGCCGAGGGAGCGGCAGGTCTGGTCGATGGCGGACATCGACGTGACCTTCAGCGTGTGCCCCGCCGACACCACCCGCTCGAAGGTCGGGACCTGACCGGGGAAGGCTGCCGCCCCCGACGTGGCGGCGAGGCCGATCGAGGCGGCCAGGACAAAGTTTCGCATCATCGACGTCTTCGAACCGAACCGTGACCGGCGAGCGGGAATCTGCTCGATTCACGACCGAACGGCACCTACAACCGACATATGGTAATGCACGTTCCGCGAGAATTGTCATCGGAGCACAGCGTCGGATCACCATGCCTTAGAATCCTTCGCATAAAGACATCTTTATATCTTGATTGCCTCCGGTCCGGTGCCCTGCTATAGGCCTCGCCGACACGCAACGAGAGACGGAGCGAACCCCCATGGCCCAGACTTCCCCGGCCCAGGATTACATCGTCAAGGACATCGGTCTGGCCGAGTACGGCCGCAAGGAGATCTCGATCGCCGAGACCGAGATGCCGGGCCTGATGGCCACCCGCCAGGAGTTCGGCCCGTCGCA
This sequence comes from Methylobacterium sp. FW306-05-D, assembly GCF_058782155.1. Taxonomy (NCBI): domain Bacteria; kingdom Pseudomonadati; phylum Pseudomonadota; class Alphaproteobacteria; order Hyphomicrobiales; family Methylobacteriaceae; genus Methylobacterium; species Methylobacterium sp. FW306-05-D. The sequence goes on along the minus strand of NZ_JBYSXL010000016.1, from coordinate 13,437 downwards.
GCCGCTCAAGGGCGCCAAGATCGCCGGCTCTCTGCACATGACGATCCAGACGGCCGTGCTGATCGAGACCCTGAAGGCGCTCGGCGCCGACATCCGCTGGGTCTCCTGCAACATCTACTCGACCCAGGACCACGCCGCCGCCGCGATCGCCGCCTCCGGCATCCCGGTCTTCGCCATCAAGGGCGAGACCCTCGAGGAGTACTGGGACTACACGTCGAAGCTGTTCGACTGGCATGACGGCGGCATGCCGAACATGATCCTCGACGACGGCGGCGACGCCACCATGTTCGTGCACCTGGGCCTGCGCGCCGAGAACGGCGACACCGCCTTCCTCGACAAGCCGGAATCCGAGGAGGAGGAGATCTTCTTCGCGCTCCTCAAGAAGAAGCTCGCCGAGAAGCCGAAGGGCTGGTTCGCGGGTCTCGCCGACTCGATCAAGGGCGTCTCGGAAGAGACCACCACGGGCGTGCACCGCCTCTACAACCTCGCCAAGGAGGGCAAGCTGCTCTTCCCGGCGATCAACGTGAACGACGCCGTCACCAAGTCGAAGTTCGACAACCTCTACGGCTGCAAGGAGTCGCTGGTCGACGGCATCCGCCGCGGCACCGACGTGATGATGGCCGGCAAGGTCGCCATGGTCGCGGGCTTCGGCGATGTCGGCAAGGGCTCGGCCGCCTCGCTGCGCAACGCCGGCTGCCGCGTTCTGATCTCCGAGATCGACCCGATCTGCGCCCTCCAGGCCGCCATGGAAGGCTACGAGGTCGTGACGATGGAGGACGCCGCCCCGCGCGCCGACATCTTCGTCACCGCCACGGGCAACAAGGACATCATCACCATCGAGCACATGCGGGCGATGAAGGACCGCGCCATCGTGTGCAACATCGGCCACTTCGACAACGAGATTCAGGTCGCCGGCCTGAAGAACCTCACCTGGTCGAACATCAAGCCGCAGGTGGACGAGATCACCTTCCCCGACGGCCACCGCATCATCCTCCTGTCGGAGGGGCGCCTGGTGAACCTCGGCAACGCCACGGGCCACCCGTCCTTCGTGATGTCGGCCTCGTTCACCAACCAGACGCTGGCCCAGATCGAGCTCTGGACCAACCCGGGCAAGTACGAGCGCCAGGTCTACACCCTGCCCAAGGCCCTGGACGAGAAGGTGGCGCTCCTCCACCTCGAGAAGATCGGCGTGAAGCTCTCCAAGCTGCGCCCCGACCAGGCGGCCTATATCGGCGTCTCCGAGAGCGGCCCGTTCAAGCCCGACCACTACCGCTACTGAAGACCGCTCCGGCGCCCCGCGCGGGGCGCCGCGCCCCCGCCCCGCCCCCCAAGACCCGGCCCGGCCACCCTTGCCCCGACGACCCTTGCGAAGCCCGGCCCCGTGCCGGGCTTCTGCGCGTCCGCAACCTGCCGAGCGCGCCTACGCGGTGTGGCTTTTCTGCGCCCTTGCCCGGCCATCGTCTCCGAAGCCTCTAAAGTTAAGCTTAACCCTCTTCCGGGACGATTCCGCCTCGCGCTAGTGTGGGCGGATTCCTCAGATGGAGTGGCTCGCAGCCGGCCTCCGGCCGGCTGCGGGATGGGCGCCGTTCGGCGTCTCATCGAAGATTCGTGGAGGCGGGACGGATCATGAGGGTCGAACGAACGGCGCGCGCCCTGCTGTGCGCCGGCTGTCTCGTCGTCGCTGCGGCCGGCCGCCCGGCCTGGGCGGCCGGGATGGGGATGGATGCCAACGCTGCCGTCTCGGGGTTCGGGCAACACACGCACAACGCGGCCGGTCTCGCGATCCTGATCGGGCTGACGGTGTTCTCCACCATCGTGGCCCTGCTGCACATGCGCGAGCGCGGCCGCTGGACCCGGCGCGAGCGCGACCTCGTCACGGAACTGTCGGCCCTGCGCGAATCGCACGACCGCGCCGAGATGCTCCTGAACGCCGAGCGCCAGCTCCTCGTCACCTGGTCGGGCCGCGGCGTCCCGAGCATCGAGGGCGATATCGGCCTCATCGAGGGACGCCACGCCCCCGGCGACGCCGATCCCGGCCTGCCCGCCTTCGAGACCTGGCTGCATGCGGTCGACGCCGATGCCCTCAGCACGGCCGTGGAGGCGCTGCGCGCCCGCGGCGCCGGCTTCCGCCTGAGCCTGCGCAGCCAGTCCGGCCGCTTCATCGACGCGCATGGGCAGGCGCTCTCCGGCCGCGCGATCCTGCGCCTGCGGGAGACCACGGACGAGAAGCGCGAACTCATCGACCTGCGCCTCACCCTCTACGAGGCCAAGCGCGGCCTCTCGGCGCTCGGCAGCCTGCTCGACGCGATCCCGCAGCCGGTCTGGCGCCGCAACCGCGACGGCGCGCTCGCCTGGGTCAACCTCGCCTACGTGGCGGCGGTGGAGGCGGGCACCCGCGAGCATGCCCTGGAGGGCGGCGTCGAACTCCTCGACCGGCAGGCCCGCGAGCTCATCGCCCGGGACGAGACCACGCGCGCGACGAGCGGCGGCCGCGCCCCGCACCGCCTCTGCGCCGTCGTCGCGGGCGGACGCCGCACCCTCGACGTCACCGAGAGCGCCATCGAGACGGGCCGCGTCGGCATCGCCGTCGACGTCTCGGAGCTGGAGAGCGTGCGGGCCGACCTGCAGCGCCAGATGGACGCCAACGTCCGCACCCTCGACCAGCTGCCCACCGCCGTGGCGATGTTCGACGCCCGCCAGCGCCTGATCTTCCACAACGCCGCCTACCGCCAGCTCTGGGGCCTCGACCCGGCCTTCCTCGACGGCCGCCCCCTGGACGGCGAGATCCTCGACCGGCTCCGCGCCGCCCGGAAACTTCCCGAACAGGCCGATTTCAAGTCCTGGAAGGCCGACGTGCTCGCCGCCTACCGCGCCGTGGAGGCCAACGAGGCCTGGTGGTACCTGCCCGACGGGCGCTCCCTGCGCGTGGTCGCCGATCCCAACCCGCAGGGCGGCCTGACCTACCTGTTCGACGACGTCTCCGAGAACATGAAGCTCGAGTCCCGCTACAACGCCCTGATGCGGGTGCAGGCCGAGACCCTCGACACCCTCAAGGAGCCCGTGGCGGTGTTCGGCGCCGACGGACGCCTCACCTTCGCCAACCGCGCCTTCGCCACCCTCTGGCGCCTCGACCCCGAGACCCTGCGCGAGCGCCCCCGCGTCGATGCCGTCATCGCCGCCTGCCAGACCCTCTCGCCCGACGAGGACCCGTGGATCGACATCCGCGGCGCCATCACGGGCCTGGAAAGCCGCGCCGGCCTGACCTGTCGCCTGGAGATCGTCGACGGCACCGTGCTCGACTGCGCCGCCCAACCCCTGCCCGAGGGCGCGACCCTGCTCACCCTCATCGACGTCACCGCCAGCGTGAACGTGGAGCGCGCGCTCACCGACAAGAACGACGCCCTGGAGCGCACGTCGCAGCTGCGCGACACCTTCGTGAACCACGTCTCCTACGAGCTGCGCTCGCCGCTCACCAACATCATCGGTTTCACCCAGCTCCTCGGCGACGAGACGGTGGGCGCCCTCAACGAGCGCCAGCGCGAGTATTCCGGGCACATCATGCGCTCGTCCGGCGCGCTGCTCGTGATGATCAACGACATCCTCGACCTCGCCTCCATCGATGCGGGCTCCCTCGAGCTCACCCGCGAGGTGGTCGACGTCCGCGCCACCGTCGATGCCGCCGTGCGGGGCCTCGAGGACCGGCTCGCCGATTCCGCGATCGCCCTCGACCTCGACGTGCCCGACGACGTCGGCAGCTTCGTCGCCGACGGCAAGCGCGTCCGCCAGATCCTGTTCAACCTCCTGTCGAACGCCGTCGGCTTCTCGGCGCCGGGCCAGCAGGTCCGCGTCGAAGTCCGCCGCAATGCCTCCGAACTCACCCTGGCGGTGGTCGACCAGGGCCAGGGCATGCCGCCCGACGTGGCCGCCCGGGTCTTCGACCGGTTCGAGAGCCACACCCTCGGCACCCGCCATCGCGGCGTCGGCCTCGGCCTCTCGATCGTGCGCTCCTTCGTGGAGCTGCATGGCGGGCGCGTCGGCCTGGAATCGGCCCCCGGGGCCGGCACCCGCGTCACCTGCACCTTCCCCATCACGGAGCCGACCGCGCGGCGGGATGCCGCCGAGTAGGACGGGCCCACCGACCCCGTGCCGCGGGAGCCTTGGGCCGGCCCGCGATTTGGTTAAGGATGCTCCGCTATGACAGCGGGGCTCCGCGCGATCCGGATCCGGCCGCGGCGGCACACGGCCAGGGAGGAATTGGGCGTTGAACGAGGATGGTGCCGACACGCCCCAGCGTGAGGTGAAATCGGCCTGGGAGATCATGCTCCCGGAGGAGAGCGCCACCGAGGATCTCGGCCGCTTCCTCGCGGGGCTCCTCGTGCCGGGGGACATCGTCGCCCTGTCCGGCGGCCTCGGCGGCGGCAAGACCACCCTCGCGCGCGCGCTGATCCGCGAGCTCGTCGGCGACCCCGACCTCGACGTGCCGAGCCCGACCTTCACGCTGATCCAGCCCTACGAGGCGGCCGACGGGCGGGCCATCGTGCATGCCGACCTCTACCGCCTGCGCAGCCCCGACGAACTCGTGGAGCTCGGCTTCGACGAGATGGCCGAGACCGCCATCACCCTGGTGGAATGGCCCGAGCGGCTCAGACCCCGCGACGCCCCGATGCTCACCGTCGACCTCTCCCTGCGGGCCGAGTTCGGCGACGGCGCCCGCTTCGCCCGCATCGACGGCAGCGGCGGCATGGCCGCCCGCCTGAAGCGGGCCCGCGCCCTGCGCATCCTCCTCGTGCGCAGCGGCTGGGACGAGGCCACGCGCGTCACCATGCAGGGCGACGCCTCCTCGCGCGCCTACGAGCGGCTGGTGAAGCCGGACGGCAGGAGCGCGGTGCTGATGATCTCGCCGCCCCGCGCCGACGGGCCGCCGGTGCGCAACGGCCGCCCCTACAGCGCCATCGTCAAGCTTGCCGAGAGCGTCCACGCCTTCGTCGGCATGGATCGCGGCCTGCGCGCCCTCGGCTTCTCGGCGCCCCGCATCTACGGCGAGGACCTCGCCGAGGGCCTGCTGATCCTGGAAGACCTCGGGTCCGAGCCGGTGGTCGACGCCAACGGGCCCCGGCCCGAGCGCTACGCCGAGGCGGTGCGTCTCCTCGCCAAGCTCCACGCCACCGAACTGCCGGGCGTCCTGCCCGTGGCCGACGGCATCGACCACGTGCTGCCGCCCTACGACCTCGAAGCCCTGGTGTTCGAGACCGAGTTGCTGCCCGACTGGTACTGCCCGGCGATCCGCGGGGCCGAACTGCCCCACGCGGCCCGATCCGAGTTCGTGGCCCTGTGGGCGGAGGTGCTCGACAGCATCAAGCCCGACCGCCCGACCTGGACCCTGCGCGACTACCACTCGCCGAACCTGATCTGGCTGCCCGAGCGCGAGGGGCTGGAGCGCATCGGCGTCATCGACTTCCAAGACGCGGTCCTCGGCCATCCGGCCTACGACGTCGCCTCGCTCCTCCAGGATGCGCGGGTGGACGCGAGCGCCGAGTTCGAGCTGCGCCTGCTCGGCCTCTACGTGCGCGAGCGCCGGGCCCGCGAGCCCGATTTCGACATGCACGCCTTCGCCCGCGCCTACGCGGTGCTGGCGGCCCAGCGCGCCACCAAGATCCTCGGCATCTTCGCCCGCCTCGACCGGCGCGACGGCAAGCCGGCCTACCTCGCGCACCTGCCGCGCATCGAGGGCTACCTCGCGCGCAACCTCAACCACCCGGCCCTGACTCACCTGCGGATCTGGCACGAGGCGCACCTGCCGCACCTCGTGCCGAAGGCCGCCGCCGAGCCGGGCGAGGGCGCCTGACGGACCCGCGAGACCCGGGCGCGGCCGCCGGACGGTAGTCCGCGCCCGCCCGAGATCGTCCAACAAGACCTCCCCGACGAGACGAAGCCGCCATGTCCGACACAGCCCCCATCACCCGCGCCTTCGTCCTCGCGGCGGGTCTCGGCAAGCGCATGCGCCCGATCACCGCCACGGTGCCCAAGCCCCTGGTGGAGGTGGCGGGTCGCGCGCTCCTCGACCACGCCCTCGACCGGGCGGCCGAGGGCGGCATCACCGAGGCGGTGGTGAACGTCCACTACCTCGCCGACCTGATCGAGGGGCATGTCGGCAAGCGCCGTTCCGCCCCGAGGATCGTGCTCTCGGACGAGCGCGAGGCCCTGCTCGAGACCGGGGGCGGCGTGAAGAAGGCCCTGCCGCTTCTCGGCGACGATCCGTTCGTGGTCTTCAACGCCGATTCGTTCTGGCTGGAGGGCCCGGAGTCGAATCTCGGCCGCCTGATCGCCGCCTGGGACCCGGCGGCGATGGACATCCTCCTCCTCGTCGCGCCCACCGCGACCAGCCTCGGCTACGAGGGCAACGGCGACTTCGTGATGGATTCCTCCGGGGCCCTGGAACGCCGCGGCGAGCGCGAGGTGGCGCCCTTCATCTATGCCGGCGTCGCCATCCTGAAGCCCGGCCTGTTCGCCGACACGCCCGAGGGCGCCTTCTCCCTCAACCTCCTGTTCGACCGCGCCATCGCGGCCGGCCGCCTGCACGGCCTGCGCCTCGACGGGCAATGGCTGCACGTGGGCACGCCGGAGGCGATCACGGCGGCCGAGGCCCGGGTGAAGTCCACGGCTCCGACGCCCTGAGGACCGATCGGCGATTCGGCGGGGCGTCGCATTCCCGGGCCGGGGATTTGGTGGCATGGAGGGTGGGATGCCGACCTCAGACGTCCCGACCGCCCACGTCTTCTCGATCCCGCCCGGCGCGCCCTTCCTGCCGACCCTCGCCGATGCCCTGATCTCGGGGCGCCTCGTGGGCGCGATCGGCGACGATCCCTTCGCGCTGGCCTCCGTCACCCTCTACCTGCCGACCCAGCGGGCGGTGCGGGCGCTGGCCGCGATCCTGGCCGCGCGCCTCGGCCACGCGGCCCTGCTGCCCCGGATGGTTCCCCTCGGCGAGGCCGACGAGGCGGAGCTGGATCTGGCCGCCAACCCGCTCCTCGAGAACGGCCCGGACCTGCTCGCCCCGGCGATGCCGCCCCTGGAGCGCCGGCTCATCCTCGCCCGCCTCGTCCAGGGCTGGGCCGAGGCGGTGGACCGCACGCTGCTGCCGATCGACGACGACGTGCCCTTCCTGGTGCCGTCCTCCCCCGCCGACGCGATCGGCCTCGCCGCCGACCTCGAACGGCTCATGGACGCGCTCACCGTCGAGGGCCTGCCCTGGGCCGAGATCGGCGGCGCCGTCGAGGCCGAGTATTCGCGCTATTTCGGCCTGACCCTGGATTTCGTGAAGATCGCCGCCGAGGCCTGGCCCAAGATCCTCGCCGAGCGCGGGATGAGCGACCCGGTCTCGCGCTCGCGCCGCCTCGTCCTGGCCGAGGCCGACCGGCTGATCCGCGACCGCCCCGCCGACCCGGTGATCGTGGCCGGCTCAACCGGCTCAGTGCCGGCCACCGCGAAGCTGATCGCCGCGGTGGCCGGGCTGCCCCGCGGCGCCGTGGTCCTGCCGGGCCTCGACGCCGACCTCGACGCCGCCGGCTGGGACGCCATCGAGACCGGCGAGGGCGCCTCCCGCGAGATCGCGCACGGCCATCCGCAGGCGATCCTGCACCGCCTCCTCGGGCCCGCTGGCCTGAACCGCGACCGGGCGCAGGTGGCGACCCTCGGCGACCCGTCCGACACCGCCCGCGCCCGCTTCGGGCTGCTGTCGCAGGCCCTGCGCCCGGCCGAGACCACGGAGGCCTGGGCCGCCCTCGACCTCGCCGAGCGCGCCCGGCTGGCGGAGGAGGGCCTGCAGGGGCTGGCCGTGGTCGAGGCCAGCGACGAGCGCGAGGAGGCGCTGATCATCGCCGTCGCCCTGCGCGAGACCCTGGAGAGCCCCGGCGCGACGGCGGCCCTGGTGACGCCCGACCGTGCTTTGGCGCTGCGCGTCGCGGCCGAACTCGCCCGCTGGGGCGTCGTCGCGGAGGATTCCGGCGGCGAGGCCCTGTCGCGCAGCCGGGCCGGGCGCCTGGCGCGCCTCGCCGCCGAGGTCGCGGCCGATCTCCAGCCGGCCCGGCTGATCACGCTCCTGTCCCATCCCTATGTCCGCCTCGGCCTGCCGCGCAGCGACGTGGTCCGGGCCGCCGCCGCCCTGGAGATCGGGACCTTGCGCGGGCCCGCGCCGGCGCCGGGCTTCGCCGGGCTCCAGCAGGCGCTCGTCGACCAGCGCGCCGCCACCGGGCGTCGGCCCCGGGCCAAGCGCCGCCTCACCGAGCGTGACTGGGATCTGGCCGCCGGCCTCCTCGATCGGCTCGAACTGGCCTTTGGCGGCTTCCTCGACACGGACCACAGCGGGGTCGGCAATCTGGTCGCCTACGCCGCCGCCCATCGCGCCACCTTCGACAGGCTGATCGACGCGGCGGAGGGCGAGGCCGTCGACGACGCCTCCCTCGGCGTGCTCGACACCCTGTTCGACGACCTGGAGATGGCCGAGCCCGGGCTCCTGCCCGGCCGCTTCGGCGACTACCCCGCCTTCTTCACGGCGCTCGCCCGCGAGCGGCTGGTGGCCTGCAGCGACGGGCGACCGCATCCGCGCCTGCGCATCCTGGGCCTCCTGGAGGCACGGCTGATGAGCGTCGATCGGGTCGTGCTCGGCGGCCTCGACGAGGGCGTCTGGCCGATGCAGACGACCACCGACGCCTTCCTCAACCGGCCCATGCGCGAGCGCATCGGCCTCAACCCGCCCGAGCGCCGCATCGGCCAGAGCGCCCACGACTTCGTCCAGGCGCTGGGCCACCACGACGCCCTCATCACCCGGGCGGCCAAGCGCGAGGGCGCGCCGACCGTGCCGTCGCGCTTCCTGCAGCGCCTGCGCGCCTTCACGGGCGATGCCGGCTGGAACCGGGCGCTGGCCGCCGGGCGCCGCTTCTCGGCCTATGCCGCCGCCCTCGACCAGGGCACCGGCCCGGCGCAGGCCCGCCTGAAGCAGCCGCGGCCGAAGCCCGATCCGGCCCTGTTTCCGCGCTCCCTGAGCGTCACCGAGGTCGAGACCCTGGTGCGCGACCCCTACGTGATCTTCGCCCGGCACGTCCTCGGCCTCGATCCGCTCGACCCGGTGGCGGCCGAGCCGGGGGCCGCCGACCGGGGCACGCTGATCCACGAGATCCTGGGCCGGTTCGCCCAGGACCATCCCGAGGCGCTGCCCGAGACGGCGGTGGAGCGGCTGCTCGACCTCGCCCTCAACGCCTTCCAGCCGATCTCCGACACCTACCCCGAGCTCTACGCCGAGTGGTGGCCACGCTACGAGCGGCTGGCCTCGCACTTTCTGGCCTGGGAGGTCGAGCGCCGGGCGCAGCTGGCGCGGGTGCATCCGGAGATCTCCGGCACGTGGGTGATCCCGATGGGGGCCGAGAGCTTCACCCTGCGGGCGCGGGCGGACCGGATCGAGCGGCGCCGCGACGGCGGGGCCTGCATCGTCGATTTCAAGACCGGCCTGCCGCCGAGCAACAAGGAGGTCTTCGCCGGCTTCTCGCCCCAGCTCACCCTGGAGGCGGCGATGCTGATGGCCGGCGCCTTCGACGGCGTCCCCGCCACCACGCGGACGCCCGACCTCCTCTACGTCCACGCCTCGGGCGGCCGCAAACCGTTCGAGCCCCTCGCGGTGAAGCCGCCGCGCGGGGACGAGCGCGAGGTCGCCGCCATCGTGGAGGAGCACGTCGCGCGCTTCCGCGGCCTCGTCGCCCGCTTCCTCACCGGCGAGGCGGCCTACACCTCGCGGCCCTACCCGAAATACGCCAAGTCCTACGGCGACTACGACCACCTCGCCCGCGTGCTGGAATGGTCGCTCGGCGGCGAAGGGGAGGGCTGAAACGCCGCGCGGGACAACGCGGATTTTGATCTTGACCAATATCGCCCGTGATATCATTATGGGAGCATGATCGTCGTCGATGCCAATGTCGTGCTCGGCGCGCTACGATCACGCAACGGAGCCTCCCACGTGGTGCTGCGTGGTCTGCTCACCCGTCGGTTCTCGTTCTCGTTCTCGTTCGCGCTCTCGCCCGCGATGGTTCTCGAGTACGAGGATGTCCTCAAGCGGCCGGGACTGCTGGGGCCGGCGCCCTGGATCGACGAGGCCGGGATCGACGCGATCCTCGACGCCCTGTACGCGACCGCCGTCCTGACCCTGCCCTGGTTCCGCTTCAGGCCGTTCCTGGACGACCCGAAGGATGATCTCGACGTCGAATGCGCCCTGGCCGCCGGAGCCGAACTGATCCTGACCCACGACCGCCACTTCCGGAAGCCGGTCCTGTCGGCCTTCGGCCTTCAGGCGATGACACCGCAAGCCTACCTGACCCGCTGATAGACACGAGGATGGGCCATGCCGAACTTCGCACTCCGCCTGCCCGACCACGTCATGTCCCAGGCCAAGACGGCCGCTGACGAGGACAACGTCTCCATCAACCAGTTGCTCGTCGCCTTCATCGCCGAGGGCCTCGGGCACCGCCGCGGCCTGAAGGCGCTCCAGGCGCGGGCCGAGCGCGCCGATGTGGACGCCGCCCTGGCCCTGCTCGACGGAGCGCCCGACGTCCCGCCCGAGCCGAAGGAGCGGATGAGGTCGGATCGATGAGCGGCCTGACCGTCCGCGAAGCCTTCGTCGTCGACGATCTCACCAAGGCGGCGCAGCGCCGGGCGGCCGATCCGCGCGCCTCGGCCTGGGTCTCGGCCAATGCGGGCGCGGGCAAGACCAAGGTGCTCACTGACCGGGTGGTGCGCCTGCTCCTCGACGGGGCGCCGCCCGCCCGCATCCTCTGCCTCACCTTCACCAAGGCGGCGGCGGCCAACATGTCGATCCGGGTGTTCCGGATGCTCGGCCGCTGGGTGACGCTGGACGATGCCGCCCTCACGGCCGAACTCACGGAACTCACCGGGGAGCGCCCATCGCGAAACACCCTGCGGGTGGCCCGGCGGCTGTTCGCCCGGGCGGTGGAGACCCCGGGGGGATTGAAGATCGAGACCCTGCACGCCCTGTGCGAGCGGCTCCTGCACATGTTCCCCTTCGAGGCGAACGTGCCGGCCCGCTTCGTGGTTCTGGACGAGACCCAGGCCGCCGACGCCTTCCGGATCGAGACCGGGAACGTGCTGGCCGACGCCATCGGCGGCCGGCATCCGCATCTCGGCGAGGCCCTGGCCGTCGTCGGCCCCGAGGCGACGGGGGATGCCCTGAGGAAGGCGATCCGCAGCGCCATGCGGGCGCGGGACGTGCTCGACAGCCGCTTCGGCCTCGACGGCCCCTTCGCCGCGCTGGCCGATACCCTCGGCGTCCGGCCCGGCGACAACGCGAAGGCGATCGAGGCGCGGATGCTGGACGGCGTCCTGGGCGACCTCGCAGAACTCGCCGGGCGGCTGCGCACCGGCAAGGCCACCGACGACGGCATCGCCGACAAGCTCCTGGCGGTGGCGGCGACGGACTCGCCCGCCGAGGCCCTGGAGACCTATCTCTCCATCTTCTTCACCAAGGAGGGCGCGCCGAAGGCCGACAAGAGCCTCGGCACCAAGGCGGTCCCCGAGGACGCCAAGCAGGCCCTGCGCGACGAGCGCGACCGCCTGGAGCCGCTGCAGGACACCCTGCGCGGCGTGCGCGCCCTGGAGCGCACGCGCGCGCTCTTCACGCTGGCGGGCGAGATCCACCGCCGGGTCGAGGCCCAGAAGGCCCGCCTCGGCGCCCTCGACTTCGACGACCTGATCCACAAGACCCTGGACCTCCTCGGCCGGGTCGATTCCACCTGGGTGCTGTACAAGCTCGACCGCGGCGTCGACCACGTGCTCATCGACGAGGCGCAGGACACCAACCCGCACCAGTGGGAGATCCTGCGCCGCATCACCGCCGAATTCGCCTCGGGCGAGGGCGCCCGCGAGGTCGCCCGGACCCGCTTCGCCGTGGGCGATCCCAAACAGTCGATCTACAGCTTCCAGGGCGCCGAGCCCCGCGAGTTCGAGACCACCCGGCGCGCCTGGCAGCGGGCGGCCGCGGGCGCTGGCCTCGCCTTCGCGGACGTGCGGCTCGAGCTCTCGTTCCGCTCGGCCGGAGGCGTCCTGCGCGCGGTCGACGCCACCTTCGGGATCGCGGAGCATTACGAGGGCCTGTCCTTCGACGACAGGGCGGTCGGCACCACCCACAGCACCGCCCGGGTCACGGCGCCGGGCACGGTGGAGCTCTGGCCCATCGAGGAGCCGGCCGACGAGCCCGAGCCCGACGCCTGGGCCGCGCCCGTCGACGCGCCGGAAACCAACGCGCCGGCCATCGTCACCGCCCGCCGGGTCGCCCGCGCGGCGCTCGCCTGGATCACCGCGGGCGACGAGACCGGCCGGGTCTGGCGCCCGGGCGACATCCTGATCCTGGTGCGCAAGCGCTCGGCGGCCTTCGAGGAGGTCATCCGCGCCATGAAGGCCCTCGGCGTGCCCGTCGCGGGCCAGGACCGCCTCGACATCGCCGCCCACATCGCCGTCAACGACCTCGTGGCGGTGGGCCGCGCCGGGCTGCTGCCGGCCGACGACCTGACCCTGGCCGGTGCCCTGAAGACGCCCCTCGTCGGCTTCGACGACGACGACCTCGTGCGCATCGCGGCCCGTCGCGACCTGCACGAGACCCTGGAGGATGCGCTGGCCCGGCACGCCGCCGCCGGCGACCCGGCCGCGATCCGCGGACACGCGGCCCTGACCTCCTGGATCGCGCTGGCGGCCTGCGAGGGGCCGTTCGGATTCTACGCCGCGCTGCTCGGCGCGCGCGGCGGCCGGCGCGCCCTGGTCTCCCGCCTCGGCGGCGAGGCCGGCGACGCCATCGACGTCTTCCTGATGACGGCGGCCCAGGCCGAGCAGGCGCCGGACGCCCCCTCCCTCGGCGGGTTCCTCGCCCGCTACGACACCGTTCCGGGGCGCGGGGAGGGCGGCCACACGGTCAAGCGCGACCTCGATTCCGGCCGCGACGAGGTCCGGGTGATGACCGTCCACGGCGCCAAGGGGCTGGAGGCCCCGGTGGTGGTGGTCATCGACGGCTGCGAGGCCCTGGGGCGCAACGACCCGCCGCTGCTGCCGCTCCTTCCGGGGGCGCAGCGCTTCGCCCAGGGCGACGCGCCGCTGCCGCCGATCTGGGCCGGGGCCAAGGCCGGCGACTGCGAGGCCGTGACCCAGGCCCGCGCCACCCTGCAATCCCGGGGCCGCGAGGAGCACAACCGCCTGCTCTACGTGGCGATGACCCGTGCCGCCGACCGCCTCGTGGTCGCGCCCTATCGCGGGCACGAAGCCCCGGGCGAGGCGGCCTGGTGCGAGATGATCCGCACCGGGCTGGAGCAGGCCTTCGGCCCCGGGGAGGGGCTGGAGACCCCCTACGGCCCCGCCACCCTGTGGCGCGACGGCGGCGCGGCGGAAGCG
>NZ_JBYSXL010000169.1:0-1038 GCF_058782155.1 Methylobacterium sp. FW306-05-D | reverse complement strand
AGGACAGCATCGCCGAGTTGTGCCGACGCGAGGGGATCGCCGCCTCGATGTACTACGGCTGGTCCAAAGAGTTCCTGGAGGCGGGCAAGAAGCGCCTGTCGGGGGACACGGCTCGTGCGGCCACCACGGATGAGGTGCGGGATCTGCGGCGCGAGACGGGGGCGCTGAAGGAGGTCGTAGCTGATCTCGTCCTGGAGAACCGTCTGCTTAAAAAAAGCATGAGCGGGGCTGGGGGCGACGAGGCATAAGGTACCCGGCCTCTGAGAAGCTGGAGATCATCCGGCTCGTCGAGCAATCCCACCTGCCGGTGCGTGCCACCCTGGACAAGCTCGGCATCACGCGCTCGACGTTTTACCGCTGGTACGACGCCTACCAGCGCGGCGGCCCCGAGGCGTTGAAGGACCATCCTTCACAGCCCCGTCGGGTCTGGAACCGTCTACCTGCGGAGATCCGCGAGCAGATCGTTGCCCTGGCTCTGGAGCAGCCTGAACTCAGTCCGCGTGAGCTGGCGGTGCGCTTCACCGACGAGCGCCGCTACTTCGTCTCGGAAGCGACCGTCTACCGGTGGCTCAAGTCTCAGGACCTGATCACCAGCCCAGCCTATATCGTCATCAAGGCCGCCGACGAGTTCCGCGACAAGACCACCGCGCCCAATCAGCTTTGGCAGACGGACTTCACCTACCTGAAGGTCGTTGGCTGGGGCTGGTACTACCTGTCGACGGTCCTGGACGACTTCTCACGCTACATCGTCGCCTGGAAGCTGTGCACGACGATGCAGGCCAGCGACGTCACCGCCACGCTCGACCTGGCGCTGGGTGCGGCTGGGCTCGATCAGGCGCGGGTGATGCAGCGGCCACGCCTGCTCTCCGACAACGGGCCGAGCTACGTCGCCAGCGACCTGGCCGACTGGCTCGCCAGCCGAGGCATGACCCACATCCGCGGTGCGCCATGCCATCCTCAAACGCAGGGCAAGATCGAGCGTTGGCATCAGACGCTCAAGAACCGCATCCTGCTCGAACACGCCTACTTGCCCGGCGA